>JAQVGE010000034.1 GCA_028696935.1 Minisyncoccota bacterium
GAAAATGATGAAATGGGCGATAGTTTGAATGATGCAATTTTTTCTGGAAGTTATTCTGGGTCAGAGATAGGCGAGATTTTGTTTGTTTCGATTTCCTCTGAGGGTAATCCAGATACTTTTAATTATGAAGCAGATATGAACAGTTCTTGTTATGGGGAAGATATTTCGATAACAGGAGAAGCTCAGTATCTTTGTGATGGTATTTATATAACTTTTGAAAATACGACTGGTCATAGTTTAGGTGATGAGTGGGCCTATTTTATGGCTCCAGACGAGGAATCTTTCAGCAACACTAACCTTTTTTCAATCACTGGGCCAGAAGGGATTAGTTTCTTAAAAATAACACCCCTTAATACATTTATAGGAACTGATGCTGGATTAGACTCTAGTCAAGTTTGGGATTCAACCTTCTTTGGTTTCAATGCCGGCCGAGAATCATCAGATGTTTCTGGCTCATATTTCTTTGGTGAAGATGCTGGATCTGGTACAACGGTTATTTCTAGCTCAAATTTCTTTGGGTATCAAGCAGGGTCTGGTGCAACAGAGGTTCAAGGTTCAAATTTCTTTGGTATTAATGCAGGAAGTGATACCAGTGCATTTAATTCAAATTTCTTTGGTAGGAGGGCTGGGGAAGGAGCCACAAATGCCTACGATTCAGTTTTTCTAGGAACTGGAACCGGTCAGTTTGCAGAAGGTGCGGCCAACTCAATTTTTATAGGTAAACGGGCGGGTAGATTAGACATGGTAGATAATACTTATGATACAAATATGAGTGATGATAATTGGTCTATTTTGATTGGATATAATACAAACACTGGAGGTTTTAAAAATTCAATTCTATTAGGTGGCTCTACAAGTTCTACTCCTATCTCCAACACTAAAGCCAACCAATTCATGCTTGCACCATCAGTTACCGAAATGAGATTAAGAGGAATAGACTATACTCTTCCTGCATCACAAGGTGGTGCAAGTACTGTTCTTACAAATAATGGGGGTGGAGAGTTGTTATGGGAAAAAACACCAATTTCTATTGTTGCTACTCGTGGTCTTTCTAGTTTATCTCTTGATGCAGGAAGCGCCAATGAATCAATTTTTTTAGGCGCCGAAGCAGGGTATCAAGCAACAGGTGCTGAATTTTCATACTTTCTAGGAATACACGCTGGTTATCAAGCAAACAATGCTCCTTATTCAAGTTTTATAGGTTCGGGTGCTGGAGAATGGGCAACCAACTCAGGTCTATCTGTTTTTATTGGAAGTTCTGCTGGAAGTGGGGCTACTAATGCACAAAACTCAATATTTATAGGTCGAAGAGCTGGTAATGCCGACACTGTTAACAACACCGGAAACGCAGACGACTTCTCAATTCTCGTTGGATCAAACACTTCTACTGGTGGCTTCTCTAACTCTATCGCTCTTGGAGGAAGTGCCACCAACACTGCTACTAACCAATTAATGATTGGTTCAGCAACCAGACCAATCAATACAACCATCTGGGTAGGAGCAACTGGAACAACTACTCTAGATACTTCAACTGGACTTATTTCTACTTCTGACGAAAGATTAAAGACAAACATCGAAGATTTACCAAGTGATACTCTTGATAAATTATTAAACATTAAAACAGTTACCTTCAATTGGTTAAATGGTAATAACGACCAAACCAACATTGGTTTCATCGCCCAAGACTTAGAACAATATTTCCCAGAACTAGTCTATACTGGTAATGACGAGAATAATTACAAAGGAATAAACTATGCCAATATGACTCCTGTCTTGGTGGAGGCGATTAGAGAGCTTGACTTGAAACTTTCTAATTTTGATGATTTAGAAGAAGAAAACTCTTGGCGAGACAGTTTTGTTTCTTGGTTTGGGAATGTCACAAACGAAATAAGAGAATTTGTTGCGGGGACCTTACGAGCTAGAAATCAAATTTGTATCGGAGAAGGAGATGAAGAAGTTTGTATCACTAAAGAAGATTTATTAAGAATGAAAAATGGAACAGAAGAATCTACGGAAGATACAAACGAATTTATTGTTGAAGATGAAAATAACAATGATAGTGAAGATGATATTATTCCAGTAGTAGAAGACGATAAGCAAGATGATGAAAAAGAAACAGGAGAATCAGAGGTAGAGGCAGATAGTAGTGATGACGAAGATGCAACAGAAAGAGAAGAAACAGCCTCTGGTCAAGATAATGAAAATACAGATATCCAAAACGATGGTAGTCAGCAAGATAATGATACACCAGATGAAAATGAAACAGGAGAATCAGAATCAGATGTAGGTAGTAGTAATGAAGATGAAAAAGAAGGAACAACTAACGAGGGGCAGGCAACAGAGTAATATCACGAGTTTTTACAAAAAAACTGTCTCTTCTGAGACGGTTTTTTTTGTTTACTTTTTTGTGTTATAATCTATAGACATTATTCATTAAAATTTCCCTTAATATGCAAAAACAAAAAGGTAATACAAAATTAGTAGTCTCTTTCATTATTGTTATTATTTTCATTGGGCTTATCGTTTATACTTTATCAATGCCTAAACCCGAAAGTAATTTAGAGTTGAATAATAGCGAAAAAGAATCATTAAAATTAAACGAAGATAATATTATGAACACAAACACAAACGGAAGAATGTTACAAGATTTTACTCCTGTTGGAGAAGTTTCAGAACTTGAAAAAATTGATTTAGTTGTTGGAGATGGAGACGAAGTTAAAGAAGGGGATACTGTAAGTGTCCATTATACAGGAGCGGTTGCAGGAACTGGTGAAATTTTTCAATCATCAAAAGATTTTGGTACAGACCCAATCACTTTTCCACTTTCTGGAGTAATTAGAGGTTGGACTGAAGGAATTCCAGGAATGAAAATCGGTGGTACTCGCCGTCTTGTAATTCCAAGTGAGATGGCTTATGGCTCAAACCCTCCACCAGGTTCAGGTATTCCTGCCAATGCAGCTCTAGTCTTTGATGTTGAATTAGTTGATATTGCTAAATAGATTAAGTTTAATTTAAAGTATGATTTTATCTCTATTATACTTTTAAATAGGGTAGTTTAGTGAGGTTGATTTTTAGATAGAAAGTTAGTAACACATATAATCTAATTTATAATAGGATGAAAAATAAAATAATTTCTTTTAAACAGTTTATTAAAAAAATGGCGAAGAAGAAGCGCAATTGGTTTTTCTTGGTAATAATTCTTTTGGTCTTAGCTTTTGTTTTTTTGAAGCCAGATAATGACATCAAAAATATTGTTACAGAAGTAGCTAAGCCAATAGATTTAAGCCAGACGGTCTTAGCTACAGGACAAGTCACTTCAAATACAGATTTAGCCCTATCTTTTAAAACCAGTGGAATTGTTTCATCGATTAAAGTAAAAGTTGGTGATAAAGTAAAAGAAGGTCAAGTATTAGCTAATTTAGACCATGATTCTGAACTTGCCAGTTTAACTTCTGCCGAGGGTGTTTTAGCAGGAGCTAATGCTAGACTTAAAAAAGTTTTAGAAGGGACAGAGGTCTCTTTGGCTAAAATTGCTCTTGATAGCGCTAAAACTGATTATGAAAATGTCAAAAAGACTCAGGAAACTATAGTTCTTAATGCTTATAACAATCTTTTAAATTCAAGTTTAGAAGCTATTCCAGAAGATGGTGATAGTGATTACGTTGCTCCAACTATCAGCGGGACTTATCGTCTAGGGAAAGAGGGAATTATAAAAATAAATTCTTATTATAGTTCTGGGGGAACTAGTTTCAATGTTTCTGGTTTAACAACTGGTACGGGACTTAGTAATACTATTATCGCCCAACCAATCGGGGATTCGGGTCTTTATATCACTTTCCCAGATAATGAAAATATTTATGTTAGAGATTGGATTATTGAAATTCCAAACAAAAAAGCATCAGATTATTTAACGAATTTAAATGCTTATGAACTCGCTTTAAAAACACAAGCAAGTGTCATTGCTCAAGCGGAAGCGTTAGTTAGTCAGCGACAAGCAGAATATGATATTAAATACTCTTCTTCAAAAGGTTCTGAAGTAGAATTAGCTGAGGCGGATGTTTTGTCTGCTTCCGGTCAAGTTGCTCAAGCAAGAGCCCGTTATAATGATACAGAAATCAAAGCACCAGCCGATGGGACAATTACTCGAATTGATATCAAATTAGGTGAATTAGCTCAAGCCCTTAATGAAGTTATCGTTATTGAAGATGTTGATAATATGTATATTGAATCAAACATCAATGAAGCAAATATTCTTGGTCTTACCGAGGGGTTACCAGTTGAAATAACTTTTGATTCTTTTGGTCCAGAGGAGGTTTTCGAAGGAATAGTTGCGAGTATTGATCCTAGCTCAACTTTAATTTCCGGTGTTGTTAACTATAAAATTAAAGTTAGTGTTCCAGAAGTTGCTTACTTACGACCAGGAATGACTGCCAATATGATAATTGAAGTAAGAGAAAAAGAAGGAGTTATTGCTGTCCCATCTCGGGCTATCTTAACCGATAAGGGTGGAAATAAAACAATTAGAGTAATAACTGATTCTAAAAATAAAAAATACGAAGAAGTTCCTGTAGTAACTGGAATGACTGGTGACGGTGGATTGGTTGAAATTCTAGAGGGGCTTTCTTCGGGAGATGAATTTGTTGCTTTGATAAAAAACTAAAATGTTAATTGAACTTAAAAATGTAATAAAGAACTACGATAATGGTGGAATCATTACTCGGGTTTTAAAAGAAGTAGACCTTAAAATCAAAGAAGGAGAATTTGTGGCGATTATGGGTCCTTCGGGTTCTGGTAAATCGACCTTGATGCATACTATTGGATTTCTTGATAGACCAACTTCGGGTGAATATTTTTTTGATGGAGAAAATACAAAAGATTTTACTGATGATGAATTAGCTAATATTCGCAACAATCGAATTGGCTTTGTTTTTCAGTCATTTAATCTTCTTCCTCGAACTTCTGTTTTAGACAATGTAATGCTTCCTCTTTTTTACAATAAAGATAGAAAAGGGCATGAACAAAAAGCAAAAAAAGCTCTCGAGTCAGTTGGGTTAGGGGAGAGGCTTCACTATTTAAGTAACCAAATTTCAGGCGGACAAAAACAACGCGTTGCAATCGCACGTGCTTTAGTTTGTGATCCAAAAGTCATCTTCGCTGATGAGCCCACAGGTAACCTCGATTCTAAAAGTGGTAGCACTGTGATGAATATTTTAGAACGTTTAAACAACGAAGGCCGTACAATTATTTTAGTGACTCATGATATGAACGTTGCTTTGCACGCCAAGAGAATTGTTACGATTAAGGATGGCCAAATTGTTTCTGATGAGATTGTTAAAGAAGCAGACCGAGTCCACTCTAAAGCAATTGCTGAATAATCAGCAGATAATTAAATGACTGATTTTATTAGAGAATTAAAAGTTTTAATAAAAGATTTACTCTCTAGAAAGGGGCGATCTTTTTTGACAATTCTTGGAATTGTTATTGGAGTTGCTGGAGTCATTATTATTATTTCTTTAGGTTCGGGGGCTCAGGCTTTAGTTTTAGGTCAAGCAAATAAATTAGGAACCAATTTAGTCGCTGTCCTACCTGGAGCAAGTGATCAAAATGGTCCACCGACAGCTGTCTTTGGAGTTCAAATTAAGACTTTAACCTTAGCAGATGTTGATGCTATAAAAGATAAAGTTCCAAGCGTAAATCATATTACTCCTATTGTTGGTGGAAATGTCACTATTGTCTCTGACCGAGAAAGTGTGGACACTTCTTTTACTGCAGTTGAAGGTTCTTATCCTAAAGTTCAAAATGTTGAAATGGAGGAGGGTTCATTTTTTACCGAAGAAGAATCTCGTACAGGAAGTAATGTAATTGTCTTAGGCTATGATGTTGCTACTGGACTTTTCCCAGACGGTAACTCTTTGGGTCAAATTGTTAAAATTAGAATCCCTAACAATAATCCTTCTCGTCAAGAAAATACAGGCAGTGTTCCTTTTAGAGTTATTGGCGTTCAAAAAAAATTAGGAACAGTTGCTTTTCAAAATCAAGATGATCAAGTTTTCATTCCTTTTTCTATCGGACAGCGACAACTATTAGGGATTGATTATGTGCAATTTATTAGGATGAAAATAGATGAATCTGATAGTGTTAAGTTGGCGATGGAAGATATTACTCGTGTTTTGAGAGAACAACATAAAATTACCAATCCAGCTGATGATGATTTTTCGGTTCGTGATTTAGCTGATATTGTTAAATTGCTCACTGGTATTACTGATACCCTCAAAATTTTCTTAGGTCTTATGGCTGGTATTTCTCTAGTTGTTGGTGGTATCGGAATTATGAATATAATGCTTGTGACTGTTTCTGAACGAACCAGAGAAATTGGTTTACGAAAAGCAATTGGGGCAACCAATAAAAATATTCGAAATCAATTTTTATTTGAATCAATCATTCTAACCATAACTGGTGGAATTATTGGAATTATTATAGGAGTTATTATTTCTTATTTGATAACTATTGGAGCTAGATTTACTGGTTTTGATTGGGAATTTATAATTTCTCCTTTATCAATTATTTTGGCGGTTGGTATTTCAGTTACAATCGGAGTTATTTTTGGTTTATATCCTGCAATTAGAGCTTCAAAATTAGATCCTATTAACGCATTGAGATATGAATAGACTTTATTTTAAACAAGCCTTAAAAGGCATTAAAACAAATCCCTCTCGGACGATTTTAACAACTCTGGGAATTATGATTGGTATAGCTACGGTCATTTTAGTTCTCTCAGCAGGGGAGGGTTTTAAAAGTTATATAAATAGTCAAATTGAAATTTATGGCTCAAATACTGTTTTTATTGAGGTCTCAGTCCCAGCTTCAACCAAGCAACGTTCCAACTCAAACGGTGGACAAACCGCTAATAGCACGGCCTCTAATGCTGTTCCTATTACTACTCTCAAAAATAAAGATATCGAAGATATCAAACAACTCCAAAATGTCTCAAACTCTTACGGGGCAGTTTTAAGTCAACAAATTACAACTTATAAAAATACTTCAAAAAATGCTTTCATTTTTGGTGCAGATTCTTCTCGTTTTGATATAGATGGGGGAGAATTAGCAATCGGTCGCCCTTACACCGAAGAAGAAGACCGGTCTTTAGCACAGGTTGCTGTGCTGGGTAGTAAAATATCCGAAGATTTATTTGGAGAAGAAGACCCCCTTGATAAATTAATAAGAGTGGGGAGTTATAATTTTAAAGTTATTGGAGTTTATGAATCCCGAGGCGGTTTTTCTGGAGAAGATGATCAAGTTTTTATCCCTCTTACAACCCTTCAGAAAAAGATTATGGGCATTGATTATCTTTTGTATGCCGTTGTTCAATTAGAAGATAAAAATAAAGCGGATATCACTTCGCTTGATATGGCAGATATTCTAAGAAGTAATCATTATATAAACGATCCAGCTCGTGATGATTTCAAAATTACGACTCAAGAAGAAACAATGGAAATTTTTGATACCATCTTGCAGGCCATTACTTTTTTGCTTATTGCTATTGCGACTATTTCTCTTATCGTTGGGGGTGTTGGAATTATGAATATTATGTATGTTATTGTCACTGAACGAATAGGAGAGATTGGTCTCAAAAAAGCACTTGGTGCGACGAACAAAGATATTCTTTATGAATTTTTAATTGAAGCTGTCATTCTAACTTTAATTGGTGGATTTTTTGGTATTTTAGGTGGAACTCTCTTTTCTTTTCTTGTTTCTAAAATTGCTCAAGGTTTTGGTTTAACTTGGGACTTTATTGTTCCCATTTGGGGAATCATTATAGCTGTTTCGGTTTCAGCGATTATCGGAATTATTTTTGGGGTCTTTCCAGCTAAAAATGCCGCTTACCTTGATCCAATTCAAGCTCTTAATAAAGAGTAAGAAATATGGTAAAATAAACCAAGTCGATTTTTTCTTATTAATTTAAAAGTGTATTTAACAATGAATGAAGTTTTAAACAATAAAAAAGTCTCTAATTCGCTAGTTGTATTTTTGGTGATTGTCTCTATTTTAATGTTAGTCAAAATAGTAGGGGAGATAAAATCAATTAAAGAAAATTATACATCTTATACCATAAACATTGAAGGGAAAGGAGAAGTCATTGCCCTTTCTGATATTGCGGAATTTAATATGACCTTAACGAAAGAAGGAGTTACAGCTAAAGAAGCTCAAACCCTACTCAATGAATCAGTAGATAATGTTTTAAAATATTTAAAAGAACAAAAAATAGCTGACAATGATGTTAAATCAGAATATGGAGGTATTAACCCAAAATATTCTTACGAAAAAGATGTCTGCTATACTTACCCCTGTCCTCCTAGAGACCCGAAAATAGTTGGTTATACAGCTACTCAGTCAATTAATGTTAAGGTTCGTGAAGTTGATAATGCAAATATTATTCGTACAGGTCTAGCTGAATTGGGGGTAGAAAATATAAATGGACCCACCTTTTCAATTGACGACATTGATGTTTTGAGAGAACAAGCTAAGTCATTGGCTATTAAAGACGCAAAAGAAAAAGCTGAAATTTTAGCTAAAGAACTCGGAGTTAAGTTAGGCAAAATAACGAGTTTCTCAGAGAATAATGGTAGGTATTATCCAGTCGAAGAAGCCAAGGCGATGGCTTACGGGTTAGATTCAACCATGGCTTCTGTCCCTCAACTTCCTCAGGGTGAAGAAAAAATAACCTCGAATATTACCATCTATTATGAAATAAAATAAAATAAAATCAAGGTTATAGATTTTAAAAATGGGGCTTTGTTGCCCCATTTTTTTTTGTTATAATAGAAGAATATGAAAAAAATATTAAAAAATTTACTAAAGACTCGGAATTAACGATTTATGTTGAAATAG
>JAQVGE010000035.1 GCA_028696935.1 Minisyncoccota bacterium
AAGAAAAGTGATGGATTAAAATTTTTAGTCGGGTTTTTTTATTTCTCAGGGATAAAAGAATTATACGAGGGGCTGAAAGAAAACCCTAACGTTAAAATAAAGGTTTTGGTTGGTCTTAATGTTGATAAAAACTTAATTGAATTTGCAGAGAGTGTTGAAGGGCTGTCAGATAATGAAAGAGTTTATAACCTTTTTGACTCATTAAGGAAGTCATTGAATACAAACGATTTTGATAATGAAGAATTTTATAACCAAGTGAAGTATTTCGTTGAATTGATTAAAAATGGAAAGTTAGTAATGAGAAAAACTTTTAATCCAAATCACTCCAAAGTTTATATTTTTAAATTAGAGGAAGATCAGGTTTCAAGACAAAAATTATTTATTACGGGTAGTAGTAATTTGACAAAAGCAGGACTAACAACGCAAGAAGAGTTTAATGTTGAGATAAGCGACTATGGTTTTGAAGACGCAGAAAAGTATTTTGATACCCTTTGGGAAGAGGCGGTAAAAATAACAGAAGACGATGTTTTAAAGAAAAAATTAGTAGATTTAGTAGAAAAAGATACGCTTGTTAAAAATATTACTCCTTTTGAAGCGTTTGTTCTTGTTTTAAAAAATTACCTTGATTTTTACAATAATAAAAAAGAATTAGGAGGTTCTTTAATAGAGATATTAGAAAAGAATGGCTATAAGGCATACCAATATCAATTAGATGCTATAAAACAAGGACTGGCGATAATAGAGAAGGATAACGGAGTCATTCTTGCAGATGTTGTTGGTTTGGGAAAAACAATAATTGCCTGTGCTATTGCTAACCAACTTAAAAAAAGAGGAGTTGTTATTTGTCCTCCTGGGTTGGTTGGAGATAAAAATAGGACCTCCGGCTGGAAAAAATACCTTGATCAGTTTAAGTTGTTTAATTTAGATTGGGATGTGAGATCTCTCGGAGAGATGGAAAGTATTTTTGAATTTGTTAAGAAGAATAAAGACATAGAAGTCATAATAGTTGATGAAGCTCACCGTTTTAGGAATGAAGACACGGAGGACTACGAAAGCTTAAAAAATATCTGTCGTGATAAAATTGTAATCCTATTGTCTGCGACCCCTTTTAACAATAAGCCAAATGATATTTTATCTTTGTTAAAGTTATTCGTTGCCACAAAGAAATCTTCTATAACGCTTGATAACAATCTTGCTAATAAGTTTAAAAGTTTCAGCGGAACATTTGACCGACTTGCTTATATCAAAAAAAATTGGAACTCTTCTAATGAACAAAAGAAAAAAACAGCTCAAAAATATTTCAAAAGTTTTTTTGCAGAGGCAGAAGAAGGAAAGATTGATTTAGTGAAGGTAAAACAAAAATCTCATTATTTAGCAGGGCAAATAAAAGATGTTGTTGAGCCGGTTACTATAAGGAGAAATCGGCTTGATTTACAAAATAATCCCTTTTATAAGGAAGAGGTCAAAGATTTGTCAAAGATAAAAGACCCGGAGGAATGGTTTTTTGAATTATCAAAAGAACAGTCAGATTTTTATGATAGAATTATTAGCGTTTATTTCGGGGATGAAGAAGAGGGCGGAAAGTTTACGGGTGCGATATATAGACCGTTCAAGTATGAAGCTAAAATACAAAAATCAGAAGAAGAAAAACTTGATAGGGAGTCAAACTTTAAGGATTTACAACAGAAAAACTTGTATGATTTTATGCGTCGCTTGCTGGTCAAAAGGTTTGAGAGTTCCTTCGGTTCGTTTGAGAAAAGTATTAAAAATTTTAAGGAAATAACAGAGGTTGTTTTAAAATTTATAAGCAAAACAGACAAATATATTCTTGATAGGTATTTACTTGAAAAAATATATGACAGAGACGCCGACGAGATAGAAGTAGGGCTTATTGAGTTTGCAGAAAAATTAAAGAATGGAAATTATCCAAAGAATAATCATATTTATGAATTGGGCAAAAATTTTAATGACAAGGAAGGTTTTATCAGAGATATTAAGTCCGACTTGTCGCTTTACGATGACATACTAAAAGAACTTTCGGAATTAAAACTTATAAAGAGTGATCCCAAGGCAGAGTGTCTAATAAAGAACTTAAAAGAGAATATAAAAAATAAACAGGAAAAAGGAGAACCAAAAAGGAAAGCCGTTATATTTTCAGAGTATGTTGATACTGTAAAATATCTTGAACCAATGCTCAGAAAGGAGTTTGGAGACAAGCTTTTAGTTGTTGCTGGCGATTTATCGCCCCAAAAAGTTTCTCAAATAAGCAAAAACTTTGATGCCTCCTCCGAAGACCCAGAAAATGATTATGAGGTTTTACTATCTTCGGATAAAATATCAGAAGGTTTCAACCTAAATAGGGCCGGAATAGTTGTAAATTATGATATTCCATGGAACCCGGTAAGAGTTATACAAAGGGTGGGTCGTATAAATCGTATAAGCAAGAAAGTATTTAGCAATCTTTATATTGCAAACTTTTTCCCGACAGAAAGAGAAGCTCAACTTGTAAGATCAAGGGAAATAGCCCAGAATAAAATGTTTTTGATACATGCTGTTTTAGGAGAAGATGCCAAAATTTTTGATATAGACGAAGAGCCAACTCCGTCTGGTTTGTATACGAGAATACAGCAAAACCCCGACAATTTAGAAGAAGAGAGTTTCAGCACAAAGGCATTAAAAAGGTTTGAGGAAATTAAAAAAGAAAATCCGCAGCTAATTCAAGAAATTGAAAACTATCCACCAAGAGTTAAGGTTGCAAAAGGTTTCAATGAAAATGAGCTTTTCGTTTTTATCAAGAAAAGCAAGTTATATGTTAGGTCTATAAAATACAATAATGAGAACAAAGATAATGAAGTTTGCGACGCTACATTCGAAGATGTTTTTAATAAGGTTTTATGCGATAAGGATGAAAAGCAATTACAGTTAAGCAATGCATTTTGGGATAATTATGAAAAAGCTAGAAATTTTAAAGAAAAGTTTATTCCAATAAGTGCTCAAAGTTTAGAGCAAAAAGCTTTGGACAACCTAAAGATTATAATATCAAACCCATCAGAAAAATTGATACCACACCTTAATTTTTTAAGAACATTGAGAGAGGATATCTTGGATTATGGAACGCTTTCTGATTATACATTTAGGAGAATAATTGATTTCAAAAATGCAGATGATAAACAAACCGTATTAGATATAGTAGATTTAAAAAATAAGATGGGCGAGGATTATTTAGAGAAAGAAAAAGAAAATAAAAAGGATTTATCAAAAGAAATCATAGTTGCCATAGAAAACCAAAAAATATGAGTAGGGCAATTTTAGAAGATATAATAAGGGATTTTAATCCGGAAAAGTTTGTTAGATTTTTTAGGGCGAAAAACTCGTTCTTATTTTATCCTGCCAAAGAGAGTTTAGATTACTATAAAGATGAGAATTTCAAAGATGGATTAAAGCTAGGAGAAATTAAATTTTCAGTTGATGAAAAATTAGTAGTTTGTATTTTTAAAGTAAATAAATCCCTTTCAGAGAGAAGTGGCAAAAGGGCTCAATACGAACTCGGGAGAAAAATTTTAAAGGAAAATCAAGTTGATACCGGGATTTTTATTTTTTACGACTCAAATGGAAACTTTCGTTTTTCTTTAATTTATACAAATTATTTAGAAAGTAAGAAAAAAGATTGGAGTGCTTTCCGCAGGTATACTTATTTCGTTGGAGAGGGAACCAATAAGACATTTCTGAAACAAATTGGGGAGAAAGAATTTACGAGCATGAATAGCATCAAAGAGGCGTTTTCCATCGCTGCGGTTACAGATATTTTTTACAAAGATTTTTTTAACGAATACGATAAAATTGTAAAATCTGTTATAAAAATAAATAAAATTACTGATACAGAAAAAGCGCAAAGTTTTGTTCTTCTTTTCGCAGTTAGGACTATTTTTTTGGGATTTATTCAGAAAAAGGAATGGATTGGAAGTGACGAAAAATTTATTCAAAACTTTTTGGCAGAATATAAAAACAAATTTTATGGTAAAGATAAGTTTTATTTAAGGTGGCTCTCGCCGTTATTTTTTGAGGCATTGAATTCTCCCCCAGGTAGAAAAGTTGCATATGGTAATAACGATTTTTCAAAAGAAACAGAAAAGAGCTTACAGATGGCGCCATATTTAAATGGAGGACTTTTTAAAAAGAAAAACGACTTGGACGATCAGGGATGGATAATCCCTGATAAAGAGATAGACAGCTTCTTTGATTTTCTGTTTTCTTATAGTTTTACAATAGAAGAAAATTCTCCGGAGGATGAGGACTTGCAATTAAACCCAGAATTTTTAGGAATTATTTTTGAGAGGTTAGTCAATAAAGCAGATGGGGCTGTTTATACCCCAAGGACAGAGGTGGATTTAATGTGTCGCTTGAGTTTAGTCAAATGGTTGCAGAAAAATTTAACAATACAGGTAAAGGTAGAAAACATCTATAAGTTATTTTTTAAAGAAAGTGAAAAAGAACAACAGATAAAGAATGATTTTTCAAAAGACGACGCAGAATATATTCTAAAGTTATTAGAAAATATTATCATATGCGACCCTGCTGTTGGTTCGGGCGCTTTTCTTGTTGGGATGACGCAGGTTTTAGATGAAATTGTATCTATTTTAAACGTTAGAGTAGGAGCTAAAAACGATAATATTTTTGAGAGAAAAAAACAAATTATCGGGAAATCACTTTATGGCGTAGAGGTTAAAGAGTGGGCTGTTTGGATATGCCAGTTGCGTTTATGGCTGTCGCTTTTTATTGAAGCGCCGGAAGAAATGAAAAATTCTATCGAGGCAATTCTGCCAAGCTTGGATTTTAAAGTGAGAAAAGGTGACTCCCTTGTTCAAAGGGTTGGGTCAAAGTTGTTTCCCATTACAGGACATATTCAAATTCAGAATGTTTCTATCAAGTCAAAGATTACTCAACTAAAAATATTAAAGGCAGAATACTATAACAATAAAACAACTATTTCGGAATGGGAACTAAGGCAAAAAGAAAAGGCGATTTACGGAGAAATTATAAATGTAGAAATAGATGAAAAACAAAACAAATTGAATAGCTTTAAAAACCATAAGCCCCAAAAAACTATTTCTATGTTTTTAGAGATAGCAGAGCCAGATCAAGCAGAGCTTGAATTAGATAAAGACAAAATTGAAAAGTTGAAAATAGATTTGGAGGATTTAAAAGAACAAAAAATTGTTTTGGCAAAGGGAGACAAGCCTCTAGTTTGGAGTATAGAATTTGCAGAGGTTTTTTCCGAGAAAGATGGGTTTGATGTTATTATCGGGAACCCTCCTTATGTTATGTACAAAGATATTTCCGACCCTCTCGGGAAAATAAAAGATGGTTCGGTTTATAAAGAATATCTAAAAGAAATGGTTATGCTTGATTACCCTAACTATTTCAAATCTAAGAGAGAAATAGATGGTTTTTCTGATCTCTATACTTATTTCTATGTTAGGGGTTTAAAATTACTTAATAGTAATGGTGTTTTATGCTATGTTTGCTCTAATTTCTGGCTAGATGTTGATTATGGAGTTTGGCTAAAAAAGTTTATGATTGATAAAAATAAAATAGAATTTATAATAGATAATCAAGTTAAAAGAAGTTTCAGTGAGGCACAAATAAACACAATAATATCAATATTATATCCAATTAAATCAGTAGATGGTATAAACGATGTAACTAAATTTATTACTTTTAAAATGCCGTTTGATCAATCGGTGAATGTGGAGAATTTGTTAGATATTGAAAAAACTAAAAGCTTAGTATCTAACTCATTTTTTAGAGTTCATCCAATTACCACTGTTGCATTAAAAAATGCAGGCTCTGCGCAGAACACTAATACTCTTACGAAATATGGAGAATATATTGGAGACAAATGGGGTGCCAAATATTTAAAATGTCCTGATTTTTTGATTAAAATACTTAAAGACAAATCGGATAAATTATCTTTTTTGGGTAACCCTAATTTATCGGTCGTTTATACAGGATTGAAAGATAGTGGGTATAAGGACTACTTAGTCCCAAAGGGCAATAATACAAAAAGTAGCGACCTAGAAATAATAAGAAAACCTGCTAATTTTAAAAAAATATCAATAAAATCAGGAGATTACATTGTTAAAAAGAAAATAAATAAAAATAGCGAAAATTATAGTTCGCCTATTTTGTGGATGGCAATGAGAGGGGATAGGCATGTTTGTTTTTATAATCATAATAGGATTATTTTTACAGGTAATTTTTTTGGGATTAAACCAACTAAGGAAGAGGATATTTTTCCACTTCTTGCGATTTTAAATAGTACGTTAAATCATTTGATGACAGAAGTTTTCGGAAGACAGGGTTTTGGTGGAGGTGCAATAATTTTAGTTAAAAGTGATTTAGACAAATTTCCTATATTAGATTTTAGTAAAATAAAGAAAGACCAAAAAATTACCCTGAAGAACATTGCAGAGAAGTTTTTAGATATTGAGGTCGGATCTATTTTTAAGGAGTGCGGAATTGATCCGCAATCTGAAACTCCGATTGAAGAGCAAGAGCCAAAACCTTTGCCGGGTAGAGAAGAGTTGGATAATATTGTATTTGAAGTACTCGGGCTTAGTAAAGACGAACGCAGAGAGGTTTATCATGCCGTTTGTCGTCTTGTTTGGAATAGAATAAGCAAAGCCAAAAGCGTATAAATTATACTTTTTAAAAATAAAAAATAAATTTATGGATTTGGAGTTTATTAATACGTTTATGGCAGGCGGAGCTTTGATAATGTCTGGTTTTATAATTATCAGGGATTATCTATTACCGGCTAAAATAAAGTTATTTTATGGTGATAGTCTGCAAATTGTGTGCATGGATAGAAATAAAATACAAATAAATACAAATTTAACAAATTCTCGGAACAAATTGTCAGTAATTAATAGACTTGAGGCAATTCTAAAAAGTCCTAATGGTAACCAATATAGATACGTGTGGAATATATTTTACAAACTTGAAGGAGGTAGATCTGTACTCGAAAGAATTCCTACATCAATAGCAGTTTTAGCAAAGAGTTCT
The DNA here is from genome assembly GCA_028696935.1 of Minisyncoccota bacterium. The sequence continues at coordinate 7,066 of JAQVGE010000035.1, forward strand.
GTGTTTCAAGGAATCGAATTTATAGCCGATGACCGTTTTACATGGGTAGAAGGGAAATATGAATTTAAAATTATTGGGTGGGAAAATAGAGGAATAAGTCAAAAAAATAATTTATCTTCAGCTAAAATAATATTTTCTTTGAATAAGGACGATATTGATAATTTGACCAACCATATTATAGAGACAACTGGAGTTATTCCGATGAGAAAAGTTAGAATAATTAATTGAGAAATAAATATGGATAAAAGAATTTTCAAAAGAATTAATATAATAGCCACAATATTTGTTTGTATAGTACTGGTTGGTGCTATTGGATTTTGGCTTGGAAATAACGCAAAAGATTTTATAGGATCTGATGAAGTTATGACAACAGAAGAAATTGCTCAATTCGCGAGCCAATATGGTTGGACGCCGCCTTATGGATTCGCGGAAAAGCAGCTAATTCAGTTTATGAGGGATAATCCTGATGCTACGCCTGAAGAATTAGAAGCAGGAGCAAAAGAGGTGCAACTTAAAAGTAATATTTTTTCCACTAGTGAGATTGGGTTTTCTTTTAATTATCCAGAAGATATGTCAGTTATGGATGGTTCTATTGACCCGAATGATAACTACCGCATATTTGTGTTTCCCGATTCATACAAAGGTAATGAAGGAGAGGATATAACTGCTGTTGTTATCAGCGCAAGCTTAAATCAACCGCCTGAAACACCATTAGAGTGGCTGGAAGGTCCAGAATCGGGAGCTGATATGTCAAATGGATACAGTGAATTAGATATAGACGGGCAAAAAGCAATTTCAATGAACGGAGCTAATTGGGTTGTTGTTGATACGCCGGACAACAAATATCAAATAAGTATCGCTACCTTACCTGGCAGAAACCCTAATTGGTCGCTACAGAATGCAATGAAAAGCATTGTCGAATCGATTGTTTTTAGCAAAAATTAATTGAGAAACAAAAATGGATCAGATAGGTCAATTAAAAGAAGCTATTAAGGATTTGTATCGTTCTGTTGAGAAATTGAACAGCGCTTTTTTGCAAAGAAAGTTTACTACAGACGGTAGAATGATAGGTGATATAGGAGAAGCAATAGCTTCGTTGAAGTTTAATGTGGTTTTAGATGAGAAAAGCCAAAAAGATTGGGTGGATATAGGATTGATAAAAAAGGAAATAAAAGAATGGTTCAGATAAAAGCTACGCAGAAAGATGAAACTTATTTAAAAAAGCCTCCCTGCGACGGCGATTTACTTGTTTTTAAAGTATATAGGAGCGGTGATTATGAATGTTGTTATGATGGATCAGCGGACAAAGTATGGCGAGCGTTGGAACATCGGAAAATGGATGTCACTGGTGCAAAGATGATTGATTTAAAAAGACTAAAAGGAATAAAGTAATGGCAAATACAAGAGAAAAAATTTTTTTGTTTCTGAATATATTGGCACACTTAATATTGGTCTGAAAAAATCTCGTGCACGGATTATTGGAGAAGTTGGCAAGATTGATATTTGGCCGACAGGTCACATTTCTTTTCCTTTGCGTGACGAAAGAGACCAAAGCATAATCAATTGTATTATTTGGAAATTTAGGTATGAGATGTTTGATATTGATTTAAAAGAAGGTTTACAGATTATAGTAACTGGATATCCAGAAATTTATAGTGCAAATGGAAGACTTTCTATAATAGCTGAGGCGAATGAATATGCTGGTGAGGGAAAGTTAAAGCAGGAATATGAAAAATTAAAAAATAAGCTAACCAAAGAAGGTATATTTGAAGAGTCTAGGAAAAGGCCAGTGCCAGAGTATGTTCAGAAAATAGGAGT
>JAQVGE010000036.1 GCA_028696935.1 Minisyncoccota bacterium
TTGGTGTTTTCATTTATAATTGCCTTGTGCCTATTAGTTTCAAAAGCTGGTTCATCTTCTGAAGAAACGGCAAGAATTGGCAAAAGCTTCACCGGATAAAGGAGTTCATTAATCTGATGTGTGGCTGGTGAAAAATCAAGTGGCTCTTTCATCTTTTAGAAAATTAATTGTTAATTAAAGGTTTATCTTTTCTGCTTAGATCTTTGAGAATCCTTAAACTCAAAATCTTTTTCTTCAGCACGCATTTCCATGATATTAATACTTACATCAAAAAACATGTTTTTCGTTCCTTCTTTATCTGCCACAAAAGTCAATGACCTTTTTTCATTGACCCCAATTCTTGAAGCCTCTTCAATCGCATCTTGATTAGCACCAATAAATACAAATTGCCAATTTTCCTTCTTTTCAAAATCTCTTATGAGTTTAAAAATTTGTGAGCGATCGTAAAGGTTGCTGCTATTTTCGTGACCATCAGTAATGATTACAAATACTACTTTCGCCTTAGTCTTACCACTTATCGTGGAAGTGATTCTATCTTTTGTCTCATTGATTGTTTTTCCAATAGCATCAAGTAATGCAGTTGTTCCGCGCGGTTGATATGATTCTTCGGTTAAGTAACCTACCTCAGAAATATTCTTTCTTAAACAAATTACCTCAAATTCATGATCGAACTGTACAATGCTTATTACAGCCTCCTCCTCCAATGATTTTTGGTGTTGTAAAAAGGTGTTAAATCCTTCGATGGTTTCAGCTTTAATACAATCCATCGAACCAGAACGGTCTAAAACCACAATTATCTCTGTTTTCTTTTTCATTTTATCTGTTTATAGTTTAAATTTGAGCCAATATTATAAACCCTTACTGCAGTCTTTCTGCAATGAATTATTTTTTTTATGCCGACCAATTTAAATGCACTGATTAGGTACAAAACAATTGATAGATGTTTACGAGACGAATACGTTAAATGGACAATCGGTCGCCTGCGAGAGGAGTGCACCGAAGCATTAGGTGAAGCACGTGGTGTTTATAAAAAGGTGTCTGAACGGACTATTCGTGATGATATTAGGGTGATGCGCAGTGACATACTGGGATTCAACGCTCCGATTGTCTTTGAAAATGGGGGATATCGTTATAAAAACAACTTTTACACGATTTTTCGGGCAGCAATTACTGACACAAAGCTTTTTGAAACAGTGTTTGATTTATTAATCAAAAACAAGGATGTCATCAAGCATCCACGCTATTATTTTGTAGTGGAGGCCTTAGCTTCACTAGTAAACAAGGAAATGCCGGACGACATTCTAATGCCTGATGATGATGGTCTTGAAGTAAAATATTCGTTAGCACCAAAGATTCAAGAAGTGAATCAACAAGATAAGGCTGATGATTATGCGAGTAGTATCGACCCTGATTTAAAAGCATTTGTTGATAACATACTAAGTAAACCGGAATCTCCCGAACCTGAAGCAGAAACAAATCAACGCTTTTACTTATGGAAAGACATTCTGAATATTATTTAAATGTAGTCGAATGACTAAAATAGCTTTGAACGATGCACATAACGACATGTAAGCGTTTAACTATAGCGTTTCAATGCAGGTTTATCAAATCTTAAGCCTATGAACAAAAAAAGCCTTTCCGAAAGAGACATTTGCACCAAATTTATCACACCAGCTATTGAACAGGCCGGATGGGATAAAACAACGCAACTACTTGAGGAAGTAACTTTTACAGATGGGAAAATATATGTCAGGGGGAAACTCACTGCCAGAGGCACAAGAAAAAGAGCAGACTACATTCTTTACTACAAGCCAAATATTCCGGTAGCAATTGTCGAAGCCAAAGACAACAAACATACAATAGGTGCAGGAATTCAACAGGCTTTGGAATATGCCAAAATTCTTGACATACCTTGTGTTTTTAGCAGCAATGGTGATGGATTTGTCTTCCATGACCGCACAGCTACTGATGGTAACATTGAAACAGAATTAGACATTGACAGCTTCCCTTCGCCCGAAGAAATCTGGCAGAAATACAAGAAATACAAAGGCATTGAAACGACTGAAGCTGAGAGAGTAGTCGCACAGGATTACTATTTTGATGCCAGCGGCCGAAACCCAAGATACTATCAGCAAATTGCCATAAACAGAACTGTTGAAGCCATTGCCAAAGGTCAAGACAGAATTCTGCTGGTGATGGCAACTGGTACAGGAAAGACTTACACCGCTTTTCAAATCATTCACCGCCTGTGGAAAAGTGGTAAGAAAAAGCGGATTCTTTTCCTTGCTGATCGTAACGCATTGATTGACCAAACCCGCAGAGGCGATTTCAAACACTTCAAGGATAAAATGACAACGGTGAAACACCGCATGATCGACAAAAGCTATGAAGTTTATTTGGCTTTGTACCAAGGTTTGTCGGGGGCAGATGAAGAAGCGAACGCCTACAAACAGTTTTCCCCTGAATTCTTCGACTTAATTGTAATTGACGAGTGCCATAGAGGAAGCGCAAAAGAAGATAGTGCCTGGAGAGAAATATTAACCTACTTCAACAAAGCAACACATATTGGCTTAACAGCCACACCAAAAGAGACGAAGGAGGTTTCGAATATTGAATATTTTGGCGACCCGCTTTATACTTACTCACTCAAACAAGGCATTGATGATGGCTTCTTAGCCCCATATCGCGTTGTTCGCGTAAATCTGAATGTTGATGCCGAAGGTTATCGCCCCGAAAAAGGAAAAAAGGATATAGATGGAAATGATGTTGAAGACCGTATATACAACCGAAAAGACTTTGACAAAAATCTGGTCATTGAAGAACGTACACAAACCGTGGCCAGAAAACTTACCGAATTTCTGAAAGGCTATGGCCGTTTCGCAAAAACCATCGTCTTTTGCACCGACATAGATCATGCAGAACGAATGCGCTTTTCACTTTCAAATCTCAATGCTGATCTGGTAGCTATAAACTATAAGTACATCATGCAAATTACGGGTGATAACGATGAAGGAAAAAGGGAATTGGACAACTTCATCAATCCCGAAGAAACCTACCCTGTTATTGCTACTACTTCTGAATTGATGACAACAGGTGTAGATGCTCAAACTTGCAAGGTCATCGTTCTGGATTCCGAAATAAAATCAATGACGAAGTTTAAACAGATTGTTGGCAGAGGCACCCGCATTAACGAGGAGTTTGGCAAGATGTACTTCACAATTCTCGACTTTAGAAATGTCACTGATTTATTCGCTGATAAAGATTTTGATGGCGATCCAATTCGTATAAAACCAGTTTCGGAAGATACCGACCTCAGTGGAATTGTGGATGAAGAAGAAAATTTTGATACGCCTGTCATTGATGAAGTAACAGGGAAAATAATTGAAGTCACGCCTGAAATCCGATACCCCGAACCACAATCCACAACCAGTAAAGCACATGATCCCAGACCAAAGGTTTATATCAATGGGGTTGATGTTTCTGTATTGATCAGCCGTGAAATGTATTTCGATAATGAGGGCAAACCCATAACCACCAGTTTAAAAGACCATACCAGAGAGCTTATCAAAGGTCAATATGCATCTTTGAATGATTTTTTGATTCGCTGGAACAGCACCGACAAAAAAGAGGTGATCATTAAAGAACTGGAAGATCAGGGTGTATTGGTGGAAGCCTTGCGCGATGCAGTAAACAGAGAGCTTGACCTCTTCGACCTGATTTGCCATGTGGCTTTCGACAGGCCTCCAATGACGCGCAAAGAAAGAGCCAATAGGGTGAAAAAGCGTGATTACTTCACCAAATATGGCGATCAGGCCAGAAAAGTACTGGAAAGCCTGCTCGACAAATATGCTGACGAAGGTGTAACCAATATCGAAAGCATGGATATTCTAAAAGTTAAACCGCTTACAGATTACGGTTCTCCTTTAGAAATCATCCAACAATTTGGCAGCAAAGCCAAATACATTGAGGCTATTAAAGAATTAGAAAAAGAACTTTATAAAACAGGATAATAATGAATAATAATGTAAGACTCTATCTTATTGAACTGGCAAGAAAACGTCAAGGTTTTATCTATTACCAAGAGCTTTCAGATAATTGTAACTTAGGTTTCAATTTCCGGGAAAGTCCTTATGACAGGAAAGAAATAGGTAGGATCTTAGGAGAAATTTCAGAATTCGAGCATAATCATGATCGACCATTATTATCGGCTTTGGTGCTGTCAAAAAACCTAGAAGAAGGCGATGGTTTTTACAAACTATGCGAAGAATTAGGTTTTGGGAGCTATCGAAAACTAAAAGGAGACCCTGCTTTCCCATCAATTCAAATGAATAGATGTTACGAGTTTTGGCAAAATGAAAGCAATTACTCAAAATACAAAGATTTATAGTCAACAGAGCAATAATAAGCTATAAACAGCATCTGAATAATTAAAAAAGTAATGAATAAACAAGCGCTGGAAAAAGAATATAAAGAGTTTATTTCCGATAGAGATGTAAGCAGACTGGAACTTTTACTAAACAAACCTAATATCTTTAATGCTTTGAAAGTGGGTCACTATGAAATTCGCCATTCAAACTTTTTAGCATGGTTGCTTGACCCTAATGAAAGTCACGGATTAGGTGATTTATTTTTAAAACGTTTTTTAAGGGAGACACTCATTTCTCCAAAGGTAAATGTGAGCCTTATTGACATTGAGGAAATGAATACTGATCTCACAAACGTAAAGCGTGAGTTTTTAAATTTTGACATCCTGATAGAGCTCAAGGAAATCATAGTTGTAATTGAAAACAAAATTCATTCATCAGAAGGAAACAATCAATTAAAGCGCTATTATGATACAGCACATACAGAATTCAGCGGCAAACCGCTTGCATTTGTTTACCTAACACTTGAAGGTGATATTCCGAGTAATGAAGAGTATATTCCTTTTTCATATGAACAAATAGAATCTATTCTAAATGAGTTAACAACAGTATTTGGAGAAAGCCTAAACCCATCAATAAAAGTTTATTTAAATGATTATTTACATCTGATTAAAAACAGCATCATGAAAAACGGCGAGATTGACGAATTGTCAAGAAAAATATACAGAAACCATAAAACATTGCTAGACACACTTTTCAGCTACAGGCAAGATAGCATCACTTACCTTCGCACATTTTTCGATAATCAAGTTAAAAATTCTGGCTGGGAGCTTACATCTCAAAGTCGTGGATTTATCCGTTTCATAACTCCGGAACTGGACAGCATTTTGCCAAGAAATGGTAATGGTTGGATAGGTAAAGAATCGTTTTTATTCGAGATAAATTATGCTCATAAACGTTCAAGTAAATTGAGCTTTTATTGCACTGTCCCTCCTGGTGACGAAGAAACGAGAAAAGTGCTTGAAAAAATATTTCAGGAGATCATTCCTGGAAATGATCAGCAAAACAATAAATGGAAGGTTTATTTTTATAGTGAAAAACCTTTTATGGTCGATGAATGGGCATTAAAAAACTCAGATGAAATCGAGTCGTTTATTAGTGAGTTATGGGAAGAAGTTGAAGATACTGTCAAAAAAGTCCAGGCAGGATTGTTAAAATATAAGAACGAATTATTAAAACTGAAAAATAGAGAATAAAAAATGTCAAACCTCAAAGGAATCATAGACGGCATTCGCAGAATCATGTGGCAAGACACCGGCCTGAACGGTGATGCACAGCGCATTGAACAGTTGGGATGGATGTTGTTTCTCAAAATATTCTCCGACAAAGACAAGGAACTGGAAGTACTCAACGATGATTATGTGAGCCCTATACCCGCTGAATTGCATTGGGATGCCTGGGCAGGTAATGATGAAGGCATAACGGGTGACGAACTGCAACAATTTGTTGACCAAAAGTTGTTTCCAACGCTCAAAAACCTGAAAGTGGGCATGCGCGATGATCTGGCCAATAAACGTGCCCTGATCGTGCGTGAAGTGTTCGATGGCAATAACAACTACATGAAAAGCGGTATCAACATCCGCAAGGTGCTTAACAAGCTCAACGAAATTGACTTCAACATAGCTAAAGACCGCCATGCTTTTGGTGAGCTTTACGAAACCATCCTGAAGGAACTGCAAAGTGCCGGCAAAAGTGGAGAGTTTTATACCCCAAGAGCCATTACCGAATTTATCTGCGAAATGATCAATCCGCAATTGGGCGAAAAGATTCTTGACCCAAGTTGCGGAACAGGTGGATACCTCACCGCTGCCATTGAGCATCTGAAAACACAGGCCAATAGCGTAGAAGAACGCGAAAGCATTGCCAAAAACATCATTGGCTGGGAATACAAACCTTTGCCGTATTTGCTGGCGACCACCAACTTGATTTTGCACGATATAGAAGTGCCTAACATCACTTTCCGGGATAGTTTGGATCAATCCCTGAGCAATTATACCGAGAAAAACCGTGTCCATGCCATTTTAGCCAATCCTCCTTTTGGGGGTATTGTCGCCAACAACAACGAAAATAATTTTCCACAAAACTTCCGCACCAAGGAAAGTGCCGACCTCTTTTTGGTTTTGATGATTCATTTGCTGAAACAAGGTGGCCGTGCTGGCATTGTTTTACCCGATGGTTCGCTGACCGGTGATGGCGTAAAACAACGGGTGCGGCAAAGACTTTTGGAGGAGTGTAACTTGCATACCATCATTCGTTTACCCAACTCCGTGTTTCAGCCCTATGCAACAGTAGCCACCAACCTCTTGTTTTTTGCCAAAGGCACGCCCACAAAAGAAATTTGGTATTACGAGCACCGCCTGCCCGAAGGACAAAAAGCTTACAACAAAACCCGGCCACTGCAACTCAAAGAGTTTGACCCGATCAAAGCATGGTGGAACAACCGCCAGGAAAGCGAACTAAGCTGGAAAGTGGACATCCAATCCATCATTGACCGCAATTATGATTTGGATATTAAAAACCCTGCCAAAAAAGAAGAAGCTGTTGCATATAGCAGCGCGGAACTGATGGAAATGTTGGAAAGCAGTTTTTCTAAAAGCCATGATTTGTTGAACGCCTTAAAAGCAGCAGTAAAATGAATTTCGAGGAATTGGTTTATCAAATTGAACTTGCCCACAAAGAGCTTCAATCCTATGCAGTTCGCCAGGTTAATAATGCTTTAACCATGCGAAACATCCTGATTGGCTTTTACATCGTTGAATACGAACAAAATGGCTCCGACAGAGCAAACTATGGTCAGGAAACAATCAAATCTTTGGCGCAACGCCTGAATCACATCAAAGGCATATCAAAAACGCAGCTGTATCGCTTTCGGGATTTTTATTTGACCTACCCCGCAATTTTCTCAACAGTGTCGGGAAAATTACAAACCACTAACAATGAACTTTTTAGAATATTCCCAACAGTGTCGGGAAAATCACTTGAATCTAAAAACGAGGCCTTTTCGCCGGAGCCTGAGGTACTCTTAAATACCTTAAGCTTTTCTCATTTCATTGAACTGCTGAATATCAAAGAACCACTGAAACGCTCTTTTTACGAAATTCAGGCAGTTAAAAACAATTGGGGAGCACGCGAGTTGGGCAGAGCCATCAACACCATGCTTTATGAGCGGACTGGTCTTTCAAAAGATAAAAAACAAGTGATTGAACGCTTAAAAACCGACCATCAACTTGAAATGGAAGATGTGGTAAAAAATCCCTATTTTCTGGAATTCATTGGTCTCGAAGAAAGAATAGCCTATAGCGAGACCGATCTGGAAACCGCCATCATCAATCACCTTCAGGATTTTTTAACCGAGATGGGCAGGGGCTTTTGCTTTGAGGCACGCCAAAAACGGATTACTTTCGACAACAAACATTACCGTATCGATTTGGTCTTTTATCACCGCATACTGAAATGCCATGTGCTCATTGATTTAAAAATTGGGAGTTTCGACCATGCCGATGCAGGCCAAATGAATATGTACCTGAACTATTATGCAAAAAATGAACGCACCGAAGGCGATAACCCACCAGTAGGTATTATTCTTTGTGCCGCCAAAAACGATGCGCTGGTTGAATATACCACAACGGGATTATCCCATGAAGTTTTTGTTTCAAAATATATGGTACAACTCCCAAGCAAGAAGGAACTGGAAGCCTTTATCAATAGAGAATTGAATGAGTTAAAAGGAGATGGGATATGAGTTGGAGAACGGTCAATTTAGGGGAAATAGTCGACAATTTCTCAGTTCGGGCAAAGGATCATCCTGCCATAACTTCTGAATTGGAGTTTTGTGGTGTAAGTAATGAAGATGGCATTACTAAATCCAAGTACGCAGCGGAGGACAAAGCGGAAGATTACAAAATCATTGAAAAAGATTGTTTCGCTTATAATCCATATAGAATTAATGTTGGTTCAATCGGTCTTTTGGAAGATGACACTGTTGGTCTTATTAGTCCTGCGTATGTTGTTTTCAAGCCAAAACCGAGAAGCATTATTCCTCAGCTCTTATTGAAGTTTTTGAAATCTGCTGAAGGTTTGCGGCAAATTAAAATGTATGCAAGAGGCACTGTTCGTCAAGCATTAAGGTATGAAGATTTATGCAAAATTGAAATTACGATACCTGATTATGACGAGCAAATTGAATTCTTTAAAAGAATTTCTGAAACCGAAGCTGAATCTATTGTGCTCTCCACCGAACTCACCCACCAACTCGATTTAGTAAAACAACTTCGCCAGGCCTTTTTGCGTGAGGCCATGCAGGGCAAATTGGTGCCACAGAAAGCGAATGATGAACCGGCTTCGGTGCCGCTTGAAAAAATCAAAGCCGAAAAGGAACGCTTGGTGAAGGAGAAGAAATTAAAAAGGGGGAA
>JAQVGE010000037.1 GCA_028696935.1 Minisyncoccota bacterium
TATAGATGATATTCTTGATATGCTAGATATTTGCTTAGTTAAACGACTACCTACTACTGAATATGAGCATACAACGGATAAGAACCCTGAGCTCCACGAGAAAGCCCTTAGAACATGCACAAAAGTTAATGATGTGGTACTCGATATGTTCGGGGGCGGAGGATCTCTGGCTCTAGCATGTGCTCAACTTAAAAGAAGAAGCTTTATCTGTGAACAAAGCCCTATCTTTGTTCAATTAATCATTAATAGACTTGAAAAATATGAAAATACAAAATCAAAAAAGCTTAATTAAGCTAGGTGATATTATTGAACTAGGGCCTCATAAGCTTTTGTGTGGTGATGCTTGTGATGTTAATAGTGTCAAAAAATTAATTGGCGAAGATAAAATAGATCTTGTTTTAACTGACCCACCCTATGGCGTTGCCTATGTTGAGAGTAAGGCAGGTTTTACTCAAAACCTAGCTAAACCAAAGGAAATTGAAAATGATCATCTTCAAACTGAAAGTGAATATATAATATTTAGTGAAAAATGGTTAAGAATTTTAATACCATTTTTAAATAATAAAAATACAATCTATATATTCAATTCGGATAAGATGATATTTGCCTTAAGACAAGCAATGATTAATGTTGGACTATACTTTTCTCAGCTCTTAATTTGGATAAAAAGTAACGCCGTTATCGGAAGATTAGATTATTTGCCTCAGCACGAACTTATAGCTTATGCTTGGCATGGCAGGCATTCGTTCAAGAAGAGCAAAGATAAGAGTATTCTATTTTGTCCAAAACCAAACAGGAGCAAACTTCATCCTACTCAAAAACCGATATCACTACTAAGAAGATTAATTCTTAATAGTTCTAAGGTAGGAGATGTGGTATTTGATCCCTTTGGTGGAAGTGGTGGAGCCCTTCTGGCTTGCGAGCAGACAAAAAGGAAGTGTTTCATGATAGAGATCGATCCTGAATACTGTGAAATTATTAGGAAACAATATAATGCAATTAACGATTCTAAAAAATCTAACGTTTCATTATATGAATAATGATAAATCAAAAAATAAAAAAGAAATTGATGGTAGAAATCTAAGCGAAAAAAAGAAAGATGCGTTAAAAGAATTGTTTATGGAAGAATTAAGTAAAAATCCAATCATTCAATCCGTGTGTCAAAAATTAAATGTAAGCAGAGCGACTATTTATAGATGGTTTAAAGAAGATGTATCATTTAAAGATGGTTGCAACTATTCCATCATTAAAGGAAACGACATCATGAATGACGTGGCAAAGCATCAGTTATTTAATAAAGTAAAAGAAGGTCATTACAGATCTCTTGTCTATTACCTAAGCAGAAGACATCCTGAATTTATAGAAAAGAATCATGATTATAAAATTTCTGAATGGTGGCAAATGTTTCGTGATGAAAATTTTTTCTAAAAGTAGCTGACAAGTTTAAAAAATAAGCCCTTTATTTAAATAGGGCTTATTTTTTTATTTTAATTATTCTAATGGCCAGTTTTTTATTTGCGCTTCTCTAGATATTTCTTTTTCTTGTTCATTATCTATATTCCATATATCCAAAACTTGCTTTTCATATATACCTGTTAACCTTTTATATTCTGCGGAATTTTCCTCATAATTTGTCATGTAATCATCTATCGGATATTTTTGATCTGCTTCAGCTCTAGCCTTATCTTGAGCTGATACAATATCTTTAAATATCTGCTTTCTTTCTTCAACATTAAAACCAAATTTCTCTTCTTGTTCATTCCTGCTTTTGAGATATTCTTCCAAATTACTTTTTATATCATATGATATTTTATAGCTTGATTTATCATTGTTTAAAGCAATTTCTGAGTTAACATTCCCTAGATCTCCCAGTGGTGCAAAGATAACTGAACCAATATCATAGGTACCACTATCAATTAAATCCTTATCACTATATAGCCATAAAATAATTTCATCTACATCTTTATCATTTACTATAATATCTAAAATAATTTTATTAGCAGTGGACTTGGCTATGTCTTGATCTATAACGGAATCAACTACTACAAAGTATTTAACTTTTTTATTAGTTGATAAATTTGCTAATTCGCTACTAGTAAAATCTTCTATGTTTTTATTGCCCGTTGTCTTCCGACTCATATCTTCTGTTTTTATAATACTATAATTAACAGCTCCATTAACTGAAATAGATTCTAATGAGAAAGTGTTGTTTTTGTCACTATAATCAATGGACGAGAATGCGGTAAATATAACCAAGGCGACTATAAAAATAATAGTCATTTTTAATCTAGAAACTTTCTTTTTAAATATCTTTTCAAAATACTTAGGACTAACAATTCCAATTATCATTATGAAGAATAATAAGAAAGCTAGCACGAATAATAAAGTGCTCATAAATTTGTAGGTTAGGATTTATTATTGTTATTGACTCAGAGAACAAAAAAAGTCCCCCGAACCAGCTGATAACCCCTCTCGGTGCTACCAGTATATTCTTTCGAATATACACCTAACCTACAAGTACTGGTCGGGAGACCATCTTCATAGGTTAGGTTTTTTGACCATGCCTTGAAAAAACAAGGTTTAGGTCACTAAATTGTTAGTTAAATATTACCTCAAAATAGCCTAAAAGTAAAGAATAGTTACCTACAGCTTGTCTACAATAAAAAACAGGGTCTCCCCTGTTTTGATTTCGAACAACATCTAGTTGTAACCTCTTTTATACTAACTTTTTTCAATATTTGCATCATTATCTTTGAGCGCTTTATCAATAATATTAAATATTTCTTGAAAATTTTTAAAATCTTCCTTTTTTCCATTAAGACAAACCCAGTCGCAAATTTTTTGTTTATGCCCATTTACAATTTTATAATTTGTTTTATTTTCACCAACAACATGATATTCAAAACTTTCAGTATTTATGCCTTTTGCTTTATTTATTAAACCTTCTTCAAATAAATTCTCTATGCCTCTTTTTAAAATATTATTTGTGAAGTAAGGCATCTTGTTCACATAAAGCAAATCTTTATATTTCTTTTCTTTAATAGATTCTTCTGGATCATTTAACAAAACAATTTTTTGCTTTAATAAGTTTAAGTTAGCACTAAGAAATTTTTCAGCAGATGATAACGCATTATTATTTGAATTTTTAGTCCCTAAGTCGGTTTTTACACCTACAATTTCAATATTAAAATCCTCAAGACTTTTTTCATATAATTCATAAGCTTTTTCTATATATTGCACGTCTGTCGGCCCTTCCACATAAACTACTGGTTTATTATTACTAACAACTTTTTGCTTTATTCCATCTTCAAATCTTTTAGTATTTTGAAAAACTTTATAAGCATTTTCAAACTCTGAAAATCTTTCTGTTGTTATTAAATCACCTTTTGGCATATTTCTTACTTCAAAACCATCATCACCGAATATTGTTTTCATCCCTAATAAGAATAAAGGAGAATGAGTGGTAATAATGAATTGAATTTTTGGAAATAATTTAATAAGCTCTGGTAAAACAATGTTTTGCAAGTCTGTATGCAAATGAACATCTATTTCGTCTACGACAACTATTCCTTGAATCTGATCAAGTGTTTTTAAATTATCTCCACTATGTCTAATTATATTAATAAAAAAATTTAATAAAATAGACTCTCCTAACGACAGATTATCGATGGTAGGCAGAATTTGTCTAGAAGTATTTTCATCTACATCTTCCATTACAGAAATTCGATACCCACCGCGTGGACCAATCCCAAGCCTATACTTATCATTCTTTAAGATTTTTCTTAAAATAATTAAAATATTTTCCCATAAAGTTATATTTATGGGGTTTTTATTTTGTATATACCTATCAAGGACCAAATCTAATAAAAAAGTTTTATTTTCTCTGCTAGAAGATACTATCTCAAACTCCTTGCCCAGCTTATCAGAAAACCTTTTATTGTCTTCAAATTTTACATTATCCACAAAAGAATCATTTTTCCAAAAAGGCTCTTCATATCTATATGCAGGTTGATAGAAATGAACACCGCTAACCCACTCTTTTTGTAATTTTTCTTTTTTTATAGTGTCTATACTCGAAATTTCTTTCTGAAATTTTTTTGAGTCATTAGGAGAAAGTGAAAAATCTAAAATAAAATTTTTGAACTCTTCTTTTTGTAATTCTCCAACTTTATCAAAATATTCTAAAACTTGTTTTTCATAATCAATAAATTGTAATATTGAAAAACCTCTATTTTTGCCTGAACGCAGGTTTATGCCTCCTGAAATTTTATAATAATTTCTCTTTAATCCGTTTTGGATACCAATATCATCAAATAAAACGCTGCCAATTTCATAAAAACTATCTACTATTTGAGATTGAAAAATAGTTTTCCCCGTACCATTCTCCCCAACAAAAATAATTGGCTTAGGAATGCCATCTTCTTTAAATGGCAAATCTACATAAAGTTCTTCTATTGGGCCTATATTTTTTATAGCTATTTTTTTTAAATACATAATATATTATTTTATCTAATCAGTAATAACCTGACCATTCATTAACATAGGCAAAAGCCAATCTCGCACCTCTTCAAGCTTTTTATTTTCCTGTCTGATTAAATCAATTTTTTTATATACATCTTCTGTTATTTTTTTATAACTCATTAAAACTTCCTTGCGAGGAATAACTAATTTAACAATTTTTAAATCATCATTTCCTATTCCCTGCATAGTGGCGCCATGGGATATTATATCTTTTGTTAATTCAAAAATATCTGAAGATATAAAACTAGCTATATATTCAAAAGCCAAGTCTTCACATTTTAAACCAAGAAATCCAGTAGAAAAAATATTATTTTCTATTATATCATCGCTATATTTTCCTATAAAAATATGTTTTCTACTAGATTTCATTTTGGCAAACCAAACCGAATTTATAACAGGTTGCATATTAGCCCTTGATTCTCTATTTTCATACGTTATTAAATCTCCTCTAATAATTTTTCTACCGTTTATGTTGGCTGTAGCTAAGTATTCTTTACTACCCTCAAATTTCTCAATTTTTGGCTTTAAAATCGAAGTGAGTGAATTTTTATATAAACTTGCAACTGTCCATTCTTTAGGAATTTCTTTTTTTAATTCATCACTCCAAACCATTTTTCCTCCACTTGATTTATAGGGTTTACCATTCTCATTAGGAAAATCAAACTGAACAAACCAATAATCATAAAGAGTCTTTGCTATTTTTTCTAACTCTTTATTTATTTTATTATTTAATTCCATTTTCTCATCGAAAATAGATAATATTGAAGTAATTTTTTGTTGAGTCAAAATATCATGATAATCAATATCCAAATTTTCAAAATCGTTAATATATAAACATTTCTGGACAGCTCCATTGGCTTTATTCTGCAACTGCTTTTTTACATATGGTACGTTAAAAAAATAATATAAATAATCTGAGGTTATTTTACTTTGATTTGGCTTAATAATCGCAACACTTCTCTGAAAATCAAAATTTATGTTATTACCTTTAATGATTGCTGTCTTTCCTATGGTTCCTACAGAAGCAACAACCACATCATTATTTGATAATTTAGTTCTTTTTCTTATCTTGTTAAAGGAGTCGATAGAAATTTTACGATCATCATTTGTTATATTAATTTTTCCATTTTTTATATTCTTATTGCTTAATAAATAATAAGAAGAATTTAAAGAATCTATAATTGAGCCATGTTCTCCGTCAGTAATATTTAATGTTAAATTTTTCAATTTATCCCTATTCATAACGTAAATTATTTAATTGTTCAAAAATCTGACCTTCTAACTCCTTTGACTCCTTAAAATACTCTGACAAATTCTTTTGATATTCAGACATCTTTTTATCAAACTCTTCTTTAGTAATATCAACATATTCAATCTTTATATCAAAATACTGTCCGGCACTGAAACTATAATTTTTCTCTTTTATTTCACCATAAGTTGCTATAACAGATAAATCCTCTATTTGCTCCTTTTTATTGAAAGTTTTAAATATTAATTCTTCCTCTTCTGTTGACAAAACTGTCTTTTCATTCTTTCCATCTAGTCTAATCTTTTTTCCTAACTTTGAGGCATCCATTAAAACAACTTTATCATCACTATTTGTTTTATCAATAAAAACAACAGATACATTTGTTCCTGTGGTAGCAAATATATTGGGCGGCATACTAACCACTCCTTTCAACATTTTTTCATCAATTAATTTTTCTCTAATCTTTTTTTCTATTCCGCTTTGGGCGGTAATAAAACCAGTAGGAACAACTACTGCCGCTCTCCCCTTATTTGATAGCGAATGGATAATATGTTGAATGAATAATAAATATATGGCCATTGATTGTTTCTTGGCCTTGGCTACTTTTGGAATTCCTGCAAAAAATCTTTTGCTATTTTCTTTTGTGTCTAAATCGTCTCGCCATTTACTAAAATCTAACTTAAATGGAGGATTAGAAACTATAAAATCAAACTTTTTTAATTCTCCCCCATCTTTGTGATAAGGATCTTTAATAGTATTACCCTGAATAATGTTATGAATAGAATGAACTAAATTATTCAAAATCAAATTTAAACGTAAAAGGTTGGATGATTTATCTGATATATCTTGAGAATAAATAGTACATTTATCTTCTCCAATAGCATGCGCTACGCTCATAAGAAGAGTGCCTGAACCAGCAGAAGGATCGTATACGCTAACATTACTCACTGGCTTATCTACTAAAATATTTGCCATTATTTTAGCAATCGCATGAGGTGTATAATACTCGGCATAAACACCGCCTCCATCTCTATTATAATCTTTAATTAGATATTCAAAGATATGAGAAAAGAAATCAAATTTTTGTTCAAAAATATCTTCAAAATTTATATCAACAAGCTGATTAATAAGAGCTTTAGAAAAATTATCTTTTTGTTTTTCTGAAAAATTTCTCAAATACTCATCAACCCCATAAAACAACTGAATTTTATTTCCTTCTTCAGTCTTAACTGAAAAAACATCATTATTAATCTTTGAAATATCCCTTAAAGTATCACTGAATAATTTAGCGAATTGTTCAGAGTTAGATTTATTATATAAAGTAGAAATAAAATGATCAGGATAAAGCCTAGCGCTATCTGGACTCATTTTTTTCAGCAAAAATTCATACTCATCTTTACTATATTTTTTTATATCTTCTTCCCAGTTATCAGAATTTTTTAACTTCTTGTCTAATAGTTTCACCTCATAACCAAACTTATCATTCATGAATTTATACAAAAAAACTTGAGTGATAATTTTAAATTCATCACCGCTATTACCTAAACCATAGTCGCTACAAGTACCTTTAAGATTGTCAATTAGACTTTTAGTTTTAGAAATAAAGATTTGCTCTGTCATAAGGTTGTATTATTATATTCATATAGATATTCAGCGGTCGCATATTTATTAATTCTCTCCGCTGAAAGATTGTCGAGCTTAACGCCATGATTTTCAAAATTAGAAATAACTATAGGGCTCATAAACTTGATAAAATATTCTTCATTTTGAACCATTTGTGAATTATCGAGAACTTTCTGATCGGCTTGTTTTTTTACATCATTTAAAGCTTCAAATATCAATGTTTCTCTGGTATCTACATTTTTCTCCTCCTTGATTCTTTTATGAAGTCTGGCAAATTTTTCATCCTTACTATATTTTGATTTAAGTAAATTATTCTTTCTGTTTAATTCTTTAATAGCTTCATAGATTTTTTCAAGAGAATGAATATTTCTATTCATTTCTTCTTGAGTTATTTCATCTAAGTTCTTCTTTTCAAATAATCTCCTTAATTCTTCATACAAAGCTATAAATTCTTTATCATTTTTATCAAAATTTCTAGCCATTTCTTCTCTTGTCTTTTTTAAAGTATTTTTTAGTTTATCCGCAATAACCATTTCCTCTTCAGACACTTTTCTAAAAGTAAATAAAACATCTTCAAGAGCAACATTTAATAAATTGTTAGTTTCAGCATTATTTTCTAATGAATCTTTTAGATTGATTAAACTTAAATGATTATCTGTTTCGTTATATAAAATATTTAGTTTTTTAAAATCTAATTTATCCAAAACATCATAATAACCAAGCAAGCGAATCATGTTATACAGGTTTTTAGCGGACTCTAAAGCTTTCTTTATTTCTAAAACCTTATCTTTATCTTTAATCTCACTGATCTGCTGAGAAAAAATTTCGGCATTTTGTAAATCAAATTCAAATAACTTATCCTTTATTTTTTCAATCTCGCTTTCTACTTCATCTTTGGATAAAAACAGATTTGAATAGGTGCTCATTTCATCTCCTAACTCATCTTGCAACTCTTCGAAATAGGCTTTATTTGTAGCATCAAACTCTTTTCGAATATCCGCAAAATCAACCACATAACCATAGCGAAAATCTTGATATGGTCTATTAACTCTAGTGAGTGTTTGGAGTAGGTTATGTTTTTTTATAACTCTTCCTAAATAAAGCTTCTTTAATCTTGGGCAATCAAAGCCCGTAAGAAGCATATTATAAACAAATAACAAATGAATTTTACCTTCTTTAAATCCATCTATTTCTTCTTTTCTTTCTTCTTTACTGCCAACGTCATGAAGAATTAAGCTCGCTTTAAGGTCTTTATATTTATCATTAAAAATATCAAACATTTTTTTAGCTTGATCTGAGCTATCACAAACA
>JAQVGE010000038.1 GCA_028696935.1 Minisyncoccota bacterium
CTTCCTGGGTCAGCCCTCGGAGACTTCGAAGATGTCGAAGCCGATCCACCATTTTCGATACCATTTCCGGTTCACCTGTTTCACCCGATACTTTTCAATGGGCGCCTTATTGTTCAATTCTACGGGAATTAAGAAAACCTTTGTAAACCCTTCGATTTCAAAGGTTTTTGTTATTGTTGACGACGAATTGACGAATATTACTGTTGTAACTTGACCGCGGCGTACTGTTATAAACCACTTATACTTGAATATATAGCAGACTATAGATATAATATAAGTGGATATTGGAAGAAAGGAGCATATATTGTTTTCAAATTCTACTAGTAATAAATTAATAAATAGGCTAATAAGTGTATTTCCTGAATATAGAGAAATCGTATCAGAAAAAACCCTCCTGGAAGTATATGGATTACTTTGGGGTAAAAAAAATAATATTAAGATGTCTTCAGAAAATTCAATAAAGGGTCTATATAGTATTGATTCATCATTAGAAGGCTTCACCAAAATTACGGATGATTTTTTAAAAATAGATTTTTCTCTCTTGCTTAGGGCATTACCCGGCTATATCGCATGTCCTGATAGGCTAGAATCAAGCTTAGAAGTATGTGAAGACGATGTTATTGAAATGACATCGTTAATTTTTTTGGTCAAAAAATGGCTGAGCCAAGAAAATGTGTTGGATAATTTTCTTAAAAACAAAGCCTTCACTTCTTTAAAAAACAGGATGAGAGTAAACGGTTTTATAAAAAACCTGAGTGATGAAAATCTGTTGGAGATAATAGAATCGATTGCAACCTATAATTTGGATTGGAATTCAATGATGAACATTCCAATTAATAGAATTAATACGGAAGCATATAAGGCCGCGTATTTATTCAACAACGAACTCTTGGAAAGCAAGGACAAACAGTTTGAATATGCCGCAAAAATTTATGAGCATAAATTAAGTAATGAATACATTTTAGAGTATTATTATAAGACTAAATTCTCCAGCAACGAAGTTCAAAAGGCAAAAGAAATCATGTATGAGATTAAAGAAAGCGTATTGAAGTCTTGCCCATTGGATATAGCTAGCGCGTTAGAAATATCAAAAAAAACACTAACCTATAGTTACAATTCAAAAGGAGAATTTGAGAAAGGGACATCAGGATCTGCTATAGAACCAAATGATATTATGCTAAGCATTAGCTTAGCATATCGTTTTTTCTTAGGTAGTATATCTCTTAATAAAAACAGCGACAATCAGTATTTAGTTTTTTCGCCTTCATCATATTTCATTCGGAAATGGGCTAACGATCCTGTGGTAAGAGATTTGAATCCTAATATAACCTTTGTAGTTAATGAGTGGAAGAAAATACTATTTGAAACCCACTTCTCTAATGAAGACTATTGCGGAAGTTTGCGTACTGATTTTAATTTCAAGACCTATGAAGAGATGCGACTAGAATCACCTCTCTCCAGAGAATACGAAAGTGCGTTAATTTTTCCGAACTTAGATTTAGACAGCTCAAAATCAAAAATTAGTAAGACACTCCTTGAAGATTTTCCGGGGATAAAAAGAGCATATATATTGAGCGCTGAAGGAGATTTTAAAAATTTTATTCGTACAAACAATCATGTGTCTGATGCATTACTTTTGCCTAAGGGAATTAATAATAGCAAATCTCCGAAACAGAAAGTTTTCTGGATGTATAACAGCCAAGAAAAACAAGAAAAAATTATTTTTAACCTCGGTAAACTTGTTAATCACGATTCTATTCAAAGATTATTATTTATAGATGAAGGGGGCATAAGTATCGCTTACGATGAAGTGATAGGCAATTCGAAAGAGTCGTTGAGAAGAATTTACAATTCAGCAATGCCAAAGAAAAACTCAAGTGCAGAAACTAGAGAAAAGCCACGGTATATAGATTTCTCAAAAGAAATTAGGATTTGGTATTGGCTTCAACCAAGCAAGAAAAAGAAAGGCCATTATCGACTGGATGCATACATATGCGATGAGGCGCGTGAGGGTAAATCGAAGGAACTTCTCCCAAGGGGAAAGCGAATAGAAGACAGTAAAAAACAAAAAAATGGCTTGTTACAATTGGAAGTTGAAAATTGGCTGAAAGAAGAGTATCCCTATTCTTATATTAGCAGAAAAAAATCTGGCGAAAACGAAAACAAGCAAGCACTTCGGGACATAATATCGAGTCACTATCGAAGAAGTCTCAAGAATGAATCTATCTCAATTAAGACTCTTTGGTACATCTATCCAGAGATAGAGAACCTAATATCATCTTCAGAGAAAATGCTTCTTAAAGAAATGGCTACAGGGGCTATAGGGCATTTCGATTTAGCGAATACTACGGCAGAAGAATACATAGATGCCATTAGCAATAATTTCATGGGCAGCCAAATGGCCCGGCTTAACGTTCTATCAACCGCAATATCCTATGCTGTAAAACAGGGGCATTGCCAGAACAATGTTATTGATGAGACTTTATCAGACATCAGTTCAATAAATAAAGGAAGGCTAGATGTAAGAAATGCATTGACCAAAAAATCTCTCACCACTTCTGAATTAAAAGGCTTGTATGAAATAATATGTAGCAGAATAACTAATGAGGGAAAGCCAGAGTACATTGGTGTTTTAATAAAGCTATTGACTGGCCTGGAAAGTAACATCATTTGTGCACTGAAAGTAGAGGATTTTGTAAGGGTTGAAGATTATGGCTTCTACAAATTCATGATATGGAAACAATTAACTAATGACGGTAGTGAAGAAAGAGATATGCAGAAAGTAGAAGACTATAGGTGTATTCCCTGCTCTCAAGTTTTATCGAACTACGTAATGTGTCAAGTAGACAGCCTTAAAGAAAAATTCCCGGATAGTTTTTTAAAAATGAGTATCATTTCTGCAACTAGCGCAGAGGAAACGCAAAAGCCAGTTTCTCCCACTATGTTAGACAGAATATGCAATTCCCTCATTAAGGAAATTGGGATTGAGGATAATGTAATTTCGATCCCCGATTTTAACAAGGGAGTTAAAGAAACAAATCTAAGCCGTTATGGAGGTGATATTTATAGAGAAAACTTTAGATATTGGGCTAATAAAAGGGGGAAATTAAGCTTAGATGAAATTTCATATCTCCTTGGTAATAAACAATCTACTACTTTCGGGAAATTTTACTGTGATTTTATAAATGATAAGGCACAATTAGCATTGTATGTCAAATTGTTGCGATTGGACTCAATGTTGTTAAGTGGGACAAGGAGATATCAAAAGAACATCATTCCAAAGATGGGAGATCGTCAAATCATTTTCGAGGCTGAGGGAGATTTGCCTTTATCAATAAAGATAATAGCGAAAAATATAGAAGTTGGTAAATGTAAGATTGAGATGGCAAACAGTTATGGAATTGCTATTCAAGCGGGTAAAATTAACGGTGGAGAGGAAGAATGATGAGAATAGATATAGCACCTGGGTATTTAGATAAAGCGCCTGATAACTCCTTTAATTTTGTGGGTGTCTTGAGGAAGTATTTTTACACAAATGGAGATTTTAATCCAATAAACAAAAACTGGAATGAAGACACACAATCTAGATATCTTGAAGATTACGAAAGAAGACTTATACCATGTCTAGGGGAATTAAAGGCAATGCATGAGTACGAGGAAGAGGATTTTATTGCCGCGCTTATTAAACTGAGAGAACAGTACCAATACGGTGAAAAGAGTATGGCACATTACACGCAGTTAATTTGGCGTGTGTATAAAGCAGGTTTAGAAAATTGCTTGTATGAAGATAAAATATTTTGGGAAGATTTGGATGACGGCAGGAACGAAAAAAGTCGTAGAAATGAGAAGGAAAGACTGATCCTGACCAAAAAATCATTCACTATTGAAGAGGAAAAGAAACTACTTGTATGGGCTAAAAGTCTAGATCCTAAATCCGCAACGGGTCAAGAAATTGGATTGTTATTGATGTTCTTGTTTGGACTACGTAACCAAGAAGCCTGTGGACTGGATTTTGGTGGTATTAAGCTATTAACTATGCAGAAGTATCCCTGCTTATATATATATCAAACAACTAGTGGAACAGGTAATAGTATAAAGGCAGGGGGGAAAACCTCTAATGCAGCACGTATAAT
Organism: Minisyncoccota bacterium; assembly: GCA_028696935.1. Next base: position 4,134 of record JAQVGE010000038.1, read on the forward strand.
TCCTATTTTTAACTTCATTTACAATTTTTTGTTGGAGAGACGACATCACATAGAGGAGTATTTACAATGCACTTCTTCGCAGGTTCAGGGTGCAAGAGTTGAAGGAATCGATAAAATCCCTGTGGTATGCAAAAACAATCAATACGAGACTAGAGCTAGTAGTCGGGATTTAACAGAGCTAGGAAGAAATCTATTCAGAATATTAGACATTAGGGAAGATGCCAGGAAAGAACTAAAAAGAACTCAATTTTCGCAAAAAATGAGCGAAATAGATATCGGAGAAAAAGATGCAACCACATATTTGTTTAGAAGGAATTTTGCGACCAATCTTTACTGTCTTGGATTAACCTGTAGCGAAATACAGTATTTGATTGGACATGACGTAGAAAATCCTGTTGAAACGCGAAATTATTTAACCAATGAAGATAATATTAGTGTTATGAAAGAAAAACTAGATGAACATCCATATATTTTATTCTTTGAGAAGGATAGGACTAAATGTATAATAATTAATGATGATATATACAGAAATGATGGCAACGCACTAGAACTGTTGGAACTAAATGCTTCTAAATTAGGTAGTGAATATAGAATAAATATAACTGCGGAGGAACCATTGGATAATATTCTAGTGACTTTTCATGACCATAATTGCTATGAGTATACGTGTACAAAAGACTATAAATACGATTCATATGGATGTAAGGAAACCGTCAATATTAGAACCGTAATAAAAGAACGCTACAAGAGAAAGTTAGGATAGTTAGGTGAGTTGTTAGATAGATTCCACGAGGGGGATATGCGACAAAATATGGGATACGAAAAAAAGGCTTTAAGATTGTAATTATCTATTATCTCGACATTTTTAGGTGCGTCATCAGTATTTAGTTGTAAATCAAGTTATTTATGCATATAATTAGGTATAGTTTAGATTATGAAATGAGGGAATAGTTATGCAAGAAAAACAGACTAGAGCTCAGTATGGATCCGTCAAAAAATCACCTAGCCAGAATGTGTTGCCAAACCATATTAAAGAGCTACGGATTGCAAATGGCTACCTCACGCAGAAACAGTTTGCAGTAGCAATGGGAGTTTCTGAAGCTACCATATGCTACTGGGAAACTGGATCATTCTTCCCTACCACACAGAATATACGCAAGTTATGTTCCACTCTAAACTGCACTGTGGATGAATTATTCGACTGGGATGCATAATTGTATAGGATACAAAAGATTAATTTGAGTGAAGTAAAACATCTAGAAGTACCTGAATGTTAGGAATGAGGCCAACTGGTGTAAATGAAGTAGTTGTATTACTTTTATTATGGAAAAAATCTCACTAAAAGGCCAGTGTTATTGCTGGTCCAGAGATGAGTAAAAAACCACTCTAAGCCCGTTAAGCTACAACAGAGTGGTTTTTGCTTTTCCTAAGAGAATCAATGAGAAGACCATAGCTTAAGATGGAAAAGCTGTTAATTAGAAATAGGATACTTGCTTAAATCATAACCCGAAAAATATAAGTGGAAATGAGAAAGACAAAAATCATCGTATTCAAAAATAAAACACGTTAATAATGAATATGGAGAATCAAAATACTTGAGATCTACAGAAACGGATAGGAGGCTCACAGATAAGAGGCAAACATTCAAACCACATATCCAAAATAATTGAATGAAGTGGAGTTAATATGGAAACCCCATATGAAGTTTTAGAGAAGGAGATTGAGTCTATTTGCAGTAGGCACCATAGAAAATATAGCAGTTTGTTTCTATTAGATTTTGGAGTTATAAACTTGACCGTTACCAAAAAATGGAATATTATTAATGATATAGAATAATGTCATGTGATAGCCTTGCAAGAAAATCTATGGGCAGAATATTTAGGGTGCTATTATAAAACTCACCTATTGAGATTGTACATATGTGGTGGAACTCTCTTAAGGAATGTAAATAGAAATGACGATAGAGACGTAACAGGAAAAGGGTTACTAGTTACATAATGCTTATAATTATTCTTGTGTGTAATATTTGAGGTCGCTTCAACAATTTGAGCAAGTTGTTGTTTTTGAGTTAAAAACCTATTGGTTAGTGTAGATAAAAAGACACTTAAATTTATGTGGGAGGTTGAAATGGCTAAGGAAGCTTGGCGGATTGTTAATGGGGATGAAAAATCCAAAACCTTGGTTAAAGCTGTGGATGAAGTAAAGCGGAAAGATAACTCCAATGAAATAGTATCTTATAGGTGCAAGGGAGTTGTAAAGGGAGATGGATGTACTGCAATAATGATGATTTATGGAAGAGATTCGGATTCTGTTCGACCCTATTTTCACGAGTTTGGAAAGTTTGGGAAACATATTACAGATTGCCCGGAATATGTTAAAGGAGGGTCTAATCGTCTTCTGGGGGATCTATCGAGAAACCCAAAGAAGATTAATCTCGGTAAGTTTTTAGCAAGGCTGACAAGAAAAGAAAGCCTGGAAAAATCACAGACGAATCGCGATGTCGAACAATTGGCGGGAAAAGAAAAAAAACAGAAGCAGAGCGGCCTATATAATTCCAACGAACCAAAAGTTGTAATGAAAAGTGTTAAAAATTTAAATGACTTATATATCGTTCTTTCTGCAGCTGCCCCAAATGAAATTATGGGTGATGGTAGAGCATGTGGAGAGGGAATAATTAATAAGCGCACAATCGGCAGTTATAAAGGGTATAAGGGAAAAGGATGCAGGGAGATTAAAGGTGCCGTATTAGTTATCGCAAGAAAAGTTCCACACACAGAGTTGGGAAATATAGGCCTTAATGATATAGAGAAGTATCAATGGGTACTCAAAGATCCTTATCGCGTAATGAATCAAGAAAACATATCTGATAAGTACATAAATAGAATTTATTATGTTCTCGTTTTTAAGGATAAAAAGCTGTTTTTTGAGACAAGAACGAGATTATTAAAAATACTTTCTAATAGGCTTTGCTTAGTATTTTGCGATTGGAAGTTCTCAAAGTATAATTCAGATCATACAGCAATATATGTAGGAGAAATTGAATCAAGTAGTCAACTGGCATTTTTGGATACTGAGAACCAGTCGCAAGAAGTTTCTAGGATAACAATTAGCAATGGAGCCAGTCAAAATAGAAATATCATAGAAGAAAATACAGTTCGAGGTAACCTTCTCCGTAGGCGGTTTAAAAAACGCCGCAACACATATTATGGAAAAAGTGAGCTTAATAAATTGGTATTAGATAAATTTCCATTATTGTATGCTAAAAACAAAAGGTAACATCTAAACATTGAGAGACTTAGGATAATATTAAAATAATAGTTCAATAAATATGAACGGTTCTATTTGATAGAGTCTCTATGTATGGTCTCGTCTATAGCTCGTATAATAAAGGCAGTCATAGATTCCCCCCTAGAACTTGCGTGAGCAGAAATCTTTTCTTTTTCGCCTTTGGGAACTCGAAAACGTATTAAATCAAACTTCTCGAAATATTTTCTGTTGGCTTTAAGTTGGGCTTCAGTTTTTGGCATGAACAAAACCTCCTAAATATTATTTTAAAAGCGAAAAAAACACTTGATATCTGGGCACAGATATGTTATAATGCATTCATAAAGTAAATATACGGCAGTGCAAGAGAGTTGCGAGCTCTCTTGCACCTATGCAGGTGACAGCGCACCTACACAACGGAGTATTTCCGCACCGTAAAGACATTATATCTTTCAGGAAGAATTTTATCAACCTGATATGGAGGATGTAGCGTTTAGACAGGAGAGTTATATTACTTCGTTCATGTTTGAGAATAAACACCGTGTAGTGGCTGGCGCCGTACACGGTGTTTTGTTGATTTAAGAGATTGGGGGTTATGTAAAATGGACAGCAAGAGATTTCTCAATGTTAACGATGTAGCAACTATCATGGATATCTCAGTACCTACGGCATACAAGATTATTAAGAGGCTAAATGATGATCTTTTAGCACAGGGGTACATAACGATTGCAGGTAGAATAAGCCGAGCATATTTTGAGGCTAAAGTATATGGGATGGAAATAGCATAGGAGGTGAGTTTAGATGTCAGTTTATAAAGATGAAAAAACAGGGAAATGGTTTTCACAATTTCGCTACAAAACCTGGCAAGGAGAAATTAAGAGAAGTACTAAACGTGGATTCGCTACAAAAAGAGAAGCGGTCCAGTGGGAGCGCGAATTCATTTTGAAACAGAAAAATTCAATATGTATGACGTTTAGGCAGTTTGTAAAAAGATACGAGGAAGATATGATGCCTCGGCTAAAAGAAAGCACTTGTTATAATAAGCGACGAATTTTTGAATGTAAACTCATTCCTTATTTCGGCGAAAAGAGACTTGATGAAATAACAACTACAGACATTATTCAATGGCAGAACGAGATGTTTAAATATCGTGATAAAAAGACTGGGATG
>JAQVGE010000039.1 GCA_028696935.1 Minisyncoccota bacterium
TGAGGGAAAAACATATTGACCAAGAGGATTCATCTGATCATCAATTTTTGCATAATATCTAAAATAGACATTCCCTGAAAAATAAGGAGCTTCATCAAAAATATAACCATCATTATTTACAAAATAACAGTTCTCCCCTATTTCTGACTCTATTTCAGGAATAACTTCTCCGCAATATAAATAAGCCCCCAAACGCTCTTTAATTTTTATATTAAGAACATTTAGTCCTTCCCGAGAAACAGAAAGTTCTTCAATTCTAGGAAAAACTTCTAATAATTTATTGTAAATATTTTTTTCTGGAAAAATAAAACTATTTGCTCGATTATAGAAATAAAGATACCTCCCTTCTAATAATTCTTCTGTCACAGAAACAACATCTTCTTGATCTATAATACTAGTTCCTTCAACCTTAATTTCACCTATAGTCACTTTTTCATTATGAGAGAAGTATCCTAAACCTAAAAAAATTGCCAAGAATAAAATAAAAAATAAGACAGAAAATCTCACCAGGCGAACACGGCGTCTATTTTTAATCTCAATTACACGTTGAGAGGTTGGAATATTTCTCATAACCTTTATATTAAGAAATTAAATCTTTTCCTAAATACTTTTGTAACACCTCCGGTATTCTAATAGAACCGTCTTCTTGTTGAAAATTCTCCACGAGAGAAACCAAAATACGAGGAGTTGGAATCGCTGTTGCATTTAAGGAATGAGCATATCTAATCTTTGCATCCTCATCTCTGTAACGAATATTTAATCTACGAGTTTGAAAATCATGGAAATAAGAAGCCGAACCTATCTCTCTGTACTTACTCTCTTTGGGAACCCAAAGCTCTAAGTCGTATTTTTTTACTTGACCCATACCCAAATCACCACCACAATTAACAACAGTATGATAAGGAATGCCCATTGACTCTATAAACTCTTCTATGTTTCTATTTATCTCCTCATGAAGATTTACTGAAGATTGGTGACTGGCTTCACAAATCACAACCTGCTCAAATTTATAAAACTCATTAACTCGAATTAAACCTTTTACATCCTTAGAATGACTTCCTGCTTCTCTACGATAACAAGGAGAAAAACCTAAATATTTAATTGGAAAATCTTTTACATCTAAAATTTCATCAGAATGATATCCCATCAGAGGAACTTCTGCTGTTCCAGCAAGAAAATCACCATCTTGAGTTTTGTACAAATCTTCTTCTCCTTGAGGAAGATAACCTGTTCCCATAAAAGTCTCGCGACGAATAATAACCGGTGGCAATACAGGAAGAAATCCTTTTTTTGAAAAGAAGTCTAGAGCATAGTTCCAAATTGCCATAGAAAGACGAGCACCATCACCAGTCAAAAAGTATCCTCGAAAACCATGTACTTTTGTCCCCCTTTCAAAATCTACCATCTTAAGTTTGGTCATAAGCTCAATGTGATCCTTGGGGTCAAAACTAAAGTTCGGTTTTTCTCCCCAAACCTTAATTTCTTTATTATCTTCATCAGTATTTCCTTCTGGAACAGAAACATCTGGGACATTAGGTACACTAAGCATCAACGATTGCCATTTTGCTAATATCAACTTAAATTCTTCTTCCTTGTCTCTTAATTCATCTTTTACCAGTCTCATTTCTTCAATTAGTTGAGCTCGAGCTTCATCCGTTAAACTGCCCCCCATAGAAACACTAACTTTATTCTGTTCTCCACGCAAAAACTCAATTCTCGAAAGAATTTCTAGCCTTTTTTCATCTATAGACAAAAGCTCATCAACATCTACTTCTATGTGTTTCTTTTTTGCCCCTTCTTTAACAATTTCCTTATTATCACGGATAAATTTGATATCTAACATATAAGATAAGTATACATTGAAGCTCAGTTTTTACAAAATCTATTGTTGTGATAAATAAAGATGATACAATAAAAAAATGGACAACATCTTTAGTTTGAAAGATGAACAAATTCCCTTGCCATTAAGGGAGACACCTCAGCCACCGAAAGAACTTTTTGTAAAAGGAGAGCTACCTTCTTTGGATTTAACTTATTTAGCTGTTGTTGGGTCACGTAAACATACATCGTACGGGAAAGAAATGTGTGAAAGATTGATTAGTGGTCTTAAGGGTTATCCAGTCGTAATTGTTTCTGGTCTTGCTTTTGGAATCGACAGCATTGCTCATAAAGTAGCTTTAGAAAATAATTTAAAAACTATTGCCTTTCCGGGGTCCGGATTAGATGATTCTGTAATCTACCCAAGAACAAATGTTAATTTAGCTAAAGAAATCATTCATAGTGGAGGATGTTTAATTTCAGAAATGAAACCAACAGAGAGAGCAACACTTTATTCTTTTCCTCAGAGAAATCGACTAATGGCTGGAATTTCAAAAGCTGTGCTAATTATAGAAGCAGAAGAAAAATCTGGAACATTAATAACAGCCAGAATGGCTCTTGATTACAATCGTGATGTTTTAGTTGTCCCAGGTTCTGCTTTATCTTCAAATTCAAAAGGAACGAATAAACTAATCCGTCAGGGGGCAACCCCAATTACAACAAGCGAGGAACTACTTGAGTCTCTTGGTTTTGATATTCAAAGAGAAAACCAAACAGGGGAAGAAAAATATGCTAGTTGCGGAGAAGAAGAAATAAAAATTATTAAATTACTCAACGAGCCTAAAGAACGCGATGTCTTGGTTCGTGAATCTAAAATGGATATAGCCAAAGCCAATGCCCTACTTTCCATAATGGAAATCAAAGGGTTAATAAAAGAAGAATTGGGAGAGTTAAGAAAGATATAATTTGCAAAAAAAATTATAAGGTGTTACTAATATAGTCAATGAAACTATTAATTGTTGAGTCACCATCAAAAGCAAAAACAATTGAAAAATATTTAGGGAAAGAATATTCTGTCCGTGCTTCGGTCGGGCATATTCGTGATTTACCAAAATCAAACAAAAAAGCAATTGATATCGAGGCAGGTTTTATACCTCATTATGAAATATCCAAAGGAAAAGAAAAAGTTGTCTCTGAATTAAAAAAATTAGGACAGAAAGCAAATGAAATAATCTTAGCAACTGACCCTGACCGAGAAGGTGAAGCTATTGCTTGGCACATTGAAACACTTCTAAAAGAAGATAAAAAAATAAAATCACCAATTAAGAGAGCTAGCTTCCATGAAATCACCAAGGAAGCCATCTTAGAAGCCCTAAAATCTCCTCATGATGTAGATACAAATTTACGAAAAGCCCAGGAAGCAAGAAGAATTCTAGACAGATTGGTGGGATATGATTTGTCTGGAATTATCTGGCAAAAAGTTCGTTATGGGTTATCAGCTGGGCGAGTCCAATCACCAGCCTTGAGAATTATAATGGAAAGAGAGCGTGAGATTAGAGCCTTTGTCCCAGAAAAATATTGGAGTATTTCAGGTCTTTTTAAAACAGACAAAAAGCAAGACTTAACTTTAACTTGCACCGAAGAGCCCCGAGACGAAAAATTAGTTAATAAAATTTTAGAACTAGGTAATAAAGAAGAATGGTTGGTAAAAGACTTAAAGACCCAAGAACAAAAACGTAGCCCGCGTGCACCATTCACAACTTCAACCCTTCAGCAGACAGCAAGTTCTAGGCTTGGTTTTTCCCCTTCTCGAACAATGGGAGTTGCCCAAAAACTTTATGAGGCTGGACATATAACTTATATGCGTACGGATAGCACTAATTTAAGTACTCAAGCTCAGAAACAAATTCTTGATTTAATTAGAGAAAAATACGGCAAAGAATATGCTCTAGCTCACTTTTATAAGACTAAATCAAAAAATGCCCAAGAAGCTCATGAGGCAATTCGCCCTACTCACATAGAGAACATAAAGGAAGGTGTAAACTCTGACCAACAAAAACTTTATAGCTTAATTTGGGAGAGGACCGTATCTTCTCAGATGTCAGATGCAAAGTTATTAAAAACAAAAATAACAGCTAATCTTAAAGATAATAAAATTCCTGATTTCCAAGCAAACGGCTCTAGGGTTTTATTTCCTGGTTGGCTTTCTTGTGACCAAGCTGCTCGTGGAGAAGATGTAGAACTCCCTGAAGTTAAAATAGGAGATAAATTAAATTTAATAGAATTAACTAGTCTAGAAAAATTTACTCAACCTCCAAGTCGTTATACTGAAGCTGGACTTGTTAAAGAGCTAGAATCGAGAGGAATTGGACGCCCTTCAACTTATGCTTCCATAATGAAAACAATCGAAGATAGAGGTTATGTAACAAAAGAAGGAAGAACTCTTTTCCCCACTGACACAGGAGATGTTGTCTCTACTTTTCTAGAAGATAATTTTACTAACTATATAAGTGATAATTTTACAGCGGAAATGGAAGATAAATTAGATGAAATAGCAGAAGGTAAAAGAGAGTATGAAAAAACCTTAAAGGATTTCTACATCCCTTTTCAAAAAGAGATAAAAGAGAAAAATAAATTAGAAAAAGCAACTAACCTCGGAGAAGCTCCTGCTGATATGCTTTGCCCTAAGTGTAAAAAAAGTATGATAGTTAAACTTTCTCGAAATGGGAAATTCTATTCTTGTTCAAATTATCCTGATTGTGATGGAGCTCGAACAATAGAAGGAAAAATTTTAGAAGGACCAAAAGAGACAGGAGAAATATGCCCTTTGTGTGGAGATAAAAAAGATGGGAAATTAGTCGTTCGTGAAGGTAGGTATGGGACTTTCATTTCATGCTCTAGATATCCCAAGTGTAAGTTTATAAAACAAGACGAAGAAGAGTTAAAAAGAAAAATGACAGATGTAACTTGTCCTGTTTGTCAAAAAGGTAAAATGATGGAACGTCGAGGAAGATTTGGAATATTTTATTCTTGCTCTAATTATCCTGACTGTAAAAATGCAATTAAAGCTAAACCAACAGGAGAGATTTGTGAACTTTGCCAATCTCTTATGATGGAAGGCACGAAAACTATTCCAGAAAGATGTAGTAATAAAATGTGTCGGAATCATAATCCTCACAAACATGGAGATAATATAATAAATAATAAAAAGAAAAGTATTTAGTCTTAACCAAATACTTTTCTTTTTATTAGATAGAAATAGTATAAAATTCATAAAATGAAGGCATTTTAAATTATTTCATTTAGGTTTATAATGATTACTATGTCTAGATTAGATGAAATAATCAAATTAATACCAAAAATAAAATCCAGCGATAAAGCTTTAATAGAAAAAGCTTATCTATTCGCACAAAGAGCCCATGAAGGACAAAAGAGAAAATCTGGTGAACCATATTCTATCCATGTCTTTGAAACGGCCAAAAATCTAGCCTCTTACAAAATGGACATAGCTTCAATCGTTGCAGGACTCCTTCATGATGTTTTAGAGGATACTGATACCTCCGAAGAAGAACTGGAAAAAGAATTTGGGAAAGAAATAGTTACCTTGGTGAATGGAGTTACCAAGCTAGGTAAATTCAAATATAGTGGACATGAAAGACATGTCGAAAGTCTAAGAAAATTCTTTTTGGCTGTTGCCGACGATATCCGAATTCTCATAATTAAATTGGCAGATAGATTACACAACGTAGAAACATTACAATATGTTGCCCCAGATAAACAAAAGAGAATTGCTCTTGAAACAATTGAAATCCATGCCCGATTAGCCAATCGAATAGGTATGGGTAAATTAAAAGGAAAGCTAGAAGATGCAGCCTTCCCTTTTGCTTATCCCAAAGAATATGCTGAAGTCGAAAAACTCTTAGAATCAAAATCTGAAAGTAATGAGAAAGAATTATCTCTCTTTACAAATGAACTAAGAAAAGAATTAATTAATCAAAAAATTCATATCATCGAAATAAGCCAAAGGTCAAAACATAAATACAGCTTATGGTTAAAACTTAAGAGACACAATATGGATATTGATAAAATATACGACATCGTTGCTCTTCGAGTTATTGTAGATGATATTGAAAATTGTTATCGAGTACTAGGAATTGTTCACGGAAAATGGAAGCCTGTTCCTGGTAGAGTTAAAGACTATATTGCCAACAAAAAACCTAATGGTTATCAGTCACTCCACACAACTGTCTTTACTGGAAATGGAGGAACCGTTGAAATACAGATTAGAACACCCCAAATGCACGCTGAAGCTGCCTATGGTATCGCTTCTCATTTTGCCTACAAAGAAAACAAAAAGAAAAAATTCTTTAGTGAAAACAATTTAAACTTAGTCAAACAACTAACTGAAATAACTGAATCAAAAGAAGAACCTATCAAACTCGTTGAAGATTTAAAAATGGATTTATTCCGAGATAGAATTTTTGTTTTTACCCCAAAAGGAGATGTGGTTGATTTACCTGATGAATCAAGCCCAATTGATTTTGCCTATGCTATCCACTCTGATATAGGTGACCATGTTCAAGGAGTAAAGATAAATGGTAAGCTTACCCCACTCCACACAAAACTAAGGAATAATGATATTGTAAATATCATAACCAACAAAAATGCACACCCAACTTCAAAATGGCTAGAGTTCACAAAAACAACTATGGCCAAAAAACATATCAATAATTACCTAAAAGAAAACAGTCTTCTTAAAAAATTCTTGTCTTTTGGAAAAAATTAAACCCCGCAACATTGCGGGTTTTAATTTTTTAAAGTGAGAAATTTTTGATGTTATATAAATCTGCTTCTTCTTCTGCTTTTTTTATTTCTTCTTTTGTTCTATCTTCAGCCAAATCTACTTCACTTTCAATCTTATTATCTTCTCCTGTGCCAGTAGTTGGGCCTTCATCTTCCTGGGTAGCAATAAATTTCTCGAGCATTTCATTAGGATTTCCTCCCTGGTCAGTTTTTATCATATCTAGAATTGTTCTTAAATCATCGTTTGTAAAGAAGTCTATTGTTATATATCCTCCATTTTCTTTTTTTTCTATATGAACTCTTGTTCCTAATGTTTCCTGAAGCTTAACCTCCATTTCTGCTATTTCAGGATCTGGAACATATTCTTTTTTGCGGACACGATCAAAGGCAATCTTTCGAGCAACTCTTTCGGCATCACGAACTGTCATTTTTTTAAATACAATTTCTTTAAATAAGACCATTTGTTCTTCTGGACGATCAGCCAACATTAAAATTGGTCTAGTATGACCTTCACTTATTTTCCCGGCTGATAACCCCTCTAAAATTTCTTGAGGTAAAGAAAGTAAGCGAAGTGTATTTGAAACATATTCACGGCTCTTCCCTACTTTTTGACCTATCTGAACGTGGGTAAATTTAAACTCTTCAACTAAGCGAAAAAAAGCTCTAGCTCTTTCGACAGCATTTAGGTCTTCTCTTTGTAGATTTTCAATAATAGCCAACTCGAGCTTAGTTATACCATCATCACCGACACGAATAATTACTGGAACTTGTTCGAGACCAGCAATCTTTGAGGCACGAAGACGACGTTCCCCAGCAATAAGTTCATATTCTGCGGAAATTCCTCCATCTTCTCTAACAACTTCAGAACGAGAAACAACAAGAGGCTGAAGGACTCCGTACGTTCTAATTGAATCAGCTAAATCTTGCAACCTGGCCTCATCAAACTCACGCCTAGGTTGAAATGGATTCGGTTTTATCTTTTCTATATCTACCCAAAAAATTGAATTACTATAAAGTTGTGACATATAAAGCTATTTTATCACATTTTTCTTTTGTTGAAAAATATTAAAAAAACGTGTATACTCATTTTGTTAACATATGCGTCGGTGGCAGAGTGGTCAATTGCATTTGACTGTAAATCAAACGCCTTCGGGCTACGTAGGTTCGAATCCTACCCGGCGCACAATATTAAAAAATTCAAGCTTTTGCTTGGATTTTTTAATACATGTCTCGCCGAGAGTTCCGACCCTGCGGTCGGAACGTGTAGG
>JAQVGE010000040.1 GCA_028696935.1 Minisyncoccota bacterium
AATATATGGCTTCTTTAGAAGATTTTAGAAATACAATCAAAAGAAAATTTTAGAGGATTAGAAAATGAATAATTTTTTAAAACTAATTAATGTATTGTTGGCAGCTTTAAAACCTGAAGATAAAGAAAAATATGAAAAAATACAACTTGATGCTGAAACTATTTTTAAAGTGAAAAGCAGATACGATCATTTATTCGGTAAAGATGATAGAGTCTATATTGAAGATGAAAGATTAAATAACGTATCTTTATCTATTTCTGCAGAGCACACCAAAAATATAAAAAATATTAATAATCTTTTTTTGGAACACAAATACGATTACAAAATTCTTTCTAAAACGGATTATTTGGCCGGAAAAGCGACCAAAAATGGTTCCACTGATTCTATCAAAACTGCTAGAAATAGTGAATCTATAGAAAAATTATTAACTAATATAATTAATAATGTAATAAAAAATGAGTACGAACCTTTTTTAGAAGAACGCGAATTCTATATAAAGGATAAAGAAGTTTTAAATATTATCAATGATAATGAGCTAAAAATAAGTCAAAAAATATTTAAAATGTATGATTACTATTTTGATATAGATTTGGCAAATATTAAAAATATTAAACCCTCTAATTATCCTCTTCAAGAAATTGTTGTTAAATTATATTACCCTATGAAATATAGATCTCTTTATAGTATGAGACCTTCTCTTAAAAATAACAATTTATCAGTTGTAATATCTAGAAAAGCTGAAGATATTGCTGGCATGTCTACTGATAGAAGATGGACATCATGTATGAGACTTCCTGGTTATGGTGATGAAAATGGAGGATTGTACAATGACATACTATATTATGATGTTAAACTTGGTACTTTAGTCGCCTATTTAATAAAAAATGATGATAAAAATATTGTGAACCCATTAGCTAGAATAGCTATTAAACCTTTATTTAACTTAGATGATGATATTGCTGACATTTTAGATGCTCTTGATATTCAAAGCATAGAATATTTAAACAAGGACAATTTAAAAGCAATAGAAGATTTTAAGAAAAAGGAAATTACAATATTTTTAAGACCCGAAGAAAATATTTATTCTGACGGCTCTTTAAGCACTGAAATAAAAACCAATTTTAAAAGAATTGTAAATGATTTTTGCGAAAAAAATAATAAAAATGTAGAAGGCATGTATTTTTTAAATCGGAGATTGTATAACGATTCTGCAAAAGAAAGCGAAATCACTTTAAAAAATAAAAATCATAAAGAATATATAAATAATTTAATTACCAATTTAAAATATAATGATGAAATATTAAATGATTTTTCTATTAATTTAGAAAAATCGCTTTTAGAATGGTATTTTTATAATAATAAAGATATAAATAATTGGTTTTTTAAGGCTTTAAAAGATAATAATATAAAATATATATCATTTATAGATCGTGAAGGACTTAAAGCGTCGTTTTTAAAAAATGCGAATGTCGAAGATAAAAAATTAAATCTTATTTTAGACGTTTGTGAAAATTGCAATTTTAAAAATGTTAAATATATAACAATTTATGAAGAATCTCGTAATTGTACATTTGACACATGTACTATAATATGCGGAAAATATAAAAATTGTACATTCATAAATTGTGAATTCAGTCAAAATATTGACGTATTTTCAGAAAAATATAAGGATTTTGTGCGATGCGCTGTTAATACTGAACAATTTTTACAAGCTGAAAAATATTCTTCATCATTAGAGGATTTAAGAAATACAATCAAAAAAAAATTGTTAAAGTGAAAAAGGTGTCGTAAAGTGAAAAATTTTTTATTTCAAATTGATAGTTTACTTAAAAAAAGTATTCTTTCTAAAAGGTCTTTAGAAAGAAAAGAAAAAATAGCCAAATCTGGTTATGATGCAAATAATAATTTGTATGATTTGTTATGGAAATATATTCAAGAAGGTAATGAAAATAAATGTTTTAGATTTTCAGTTTATCCAAAAGAATTTAGTAATCCAAATACAAAATACGATACACCATCTGGCTTGTATGCTTATAATATTAAAGAAGCAATTTCAAATTATTTTACTAGTTTTGATGATTGGATACTTTCGCAAAAAAAGCACCAATTTAGAATTGAACAAAATCCATCTTTGTATTTAAATGAAGAAAAAATTGATATTAATCATATTAATTATATAAATGATTTTTTATACAGTTTACCTTTTGCCACCGATCCTTATATTTTTAAAAATGTGATATTTTTTGACGTAAAAAAAGATACGGCAATTGTTAATTCAAATTCTTTTAGAGATACAGGCGAGTTTAAAAATTTAGTTAATTTATTTTATTATTTTACAAAATTATCTATAGAAAATGAAAAAGCAACAGGTTGGTTTTTTGAAGATACTTCGTACGGAGAAAAATTCAATAAAGCCATTAAAGATACTCAAACTTTAGATTTAAATGAAATAATGGAGAAAAAAATTAATAATAGTGAATGGAATCATTACATTAATAATAACAAAGATACATATATTAAAATAATAAAAATATTAAAACATTTAGAAAAAAATAAAAACATTATTGAAGAGTTTAATATAGATGATAAAATAAAAAACGATTTTTTAAATACTTTTAATTATATAATAGAAAAAATTAAAAAATTTTTAACTATAAAAATAACAGATAATGATTCTAAATACGAAATAGAAGAAAATATTAAAAAAAATATTTCTAATATCACTAATAGAAATAAAAATATATTTGAAATTTTATTTGATTTTTTTGACAAAACTGAAATTTTAATAAAAATAAAGTTAAAAACACAAATTGAAAATATTAATACGCTTTTTTACAACGATGTTTTTAATAGCAATAAAGATAATTCCGATAATTTATCTAAAATTTTAAGTGACTTTAATACTTTACTATCTTATTTATTTTTTTTAAGAAGTAAAATTATAGATATGCAAGAAAATATTTCTAGTATAAGCAGCGAAGATTTTTTTATAATAGCTATCACCTTGTTTAAAAAAAATAAAAAATTATTTGAAAAAACAATTAAAAATTACATCGAATCATTATTTAAAAATATTTTAAATGACGATTCTATAAGATCCAGAATGAAAGATAAAATAAATAAAGAATTAGCTATAGTATGGTATTTATGTGCACATTTTGCAAAATCGAGAATAAATTCTAAAAGTGTAGCAGCAAGATTTAGAACTTTATTAGAACAAATTTGTGGAATAGAATGCATTATTGATTCTGGAACAGGATTAATACATCCGGCCGAGCGAGCCCAAGTATGGATAGCGGATGATACTCATATAGAAAATGTTGAAATAGTTAAAAACAATTTCCAATTTGATAATAGATTAAAAACAGAAAACAAAAATAATATAGATTTTGTTAGATTATTTTATAATCAATTTGTTCCTGACAAATTTTTTAGAATTTCGAGCTTAACTAATATCGATGATAACAATGATGATTTTTTTAAAATATCAGGTGATTCAAATAACATAGAGTTATCCATCAGTTTTACTGGTTATGACGATTTTGATAATAACTCGTATTTTGTAACATCTTTGGTAAATGTTCGCGATAAAGCTGGAAAAACATACTTTGGAATTGATACAAGAAACCTTTTTGTAGAATTTAAATTTAGTTTAAAAGAAAAAGATTGTTATCAATTAATTAAAGACCCAAACTTTAAAATTAAAGATCTCAATCCAGAAAATTTTAAAATATTTATGAAATCATGCTTTTATGATTTTAATAAAGAAAGTTTTAAAAAAATTATAGAAGAAAATGCTAATGACAACGATTCTTTAAAATACGAAATAAAACAAGTTATTGTTGAAAATCTCAAAAAAAGATTTAGTTTTTATAAGTGAAAAAAGGTGTGATTAATTTTGGATAATTTTAATAAAGCAAAAAAATTGGCTAAAGAAAAAAATAAAAACTCTTGCGAAGTAATAGAATCTAAAACTATTTTAGTAGAAGAATCTAAAAATTTAGAGACTGATACTAAAGATATGTCGAGACTCATCACTAGTTTAATAGAAGAATTAGAAGCTGTTAATTTTTATGAACAAAGATCTGTAGCTTCTGAAGATGAAAGTATTATTAATTTAATGATTCACAATAGAGATGAAGAAATTGAACACGCTGCTATGATTATAGAAGAAATTAGAAAGAGAAATGAAGTCTGGAATAAATCTTTAAAAGAATTTCTATTTAAAGATGATTCTGAAGTAGTTGAAGTAGAAGAAGAAAAAACATTTACAGATTAAACATTTTATGTTATAATTAAAAAAAATAAAAGAGGATTGTGATAAATGATGGAAGATAATGATAGAATTGAAAATTTTATTACTGACAATATTTTAGATGACTGTGACGTTGTAGAAAATATTTTAGGAATTAATAGTTTAAAACCATGGCAAAGAAAATTAATTGAAGTATTTTTTAATGAAAGGTTTATTGTAGTTAATAAAACACAACATGTTAATTCTAAAAGTTTTATTTCTAAATTAGCATTTTCTTTATTTGTAAAAGAAGAAAATTTTAAAATTTTAATACTAGTAGATAGTTTAAAGTCTTTAAGAACATTTTATGATTTAATCTTTGAAACTTTTAGAACTTATAATTATAATATGAATTATTTTAATTCTTACGGCATAGATTATCACGATAAAAATTTCATTTTAGAAATAAAAAATAAAGATAGCAATGATACGAATGAAATTGAAGTCACAGTCGATCCTAAAAAATGTTTAAATAAAAATTACGATTTATTAATTATTGATGACGCAGCATATATAGAAGATATTAAAAATAAATATGATTATTTAGTACCTAATCATATGAATTATGATAATGTATTTAAACCGTATGGTATTGTAATTTGCAGTGAAATGAATAATTTTTCCGATGACCTTAGAAAAGGTGTAATGGGAAATTGGTTTAGTTCATGTTGGAATGATGCTATTAATTTTTGTAATGATTTTATTCCAATTTATGTAGCTAAAGATGATGATAAAGAAATAGAAAACGAAGACTATTTTCTATTTAGGGAGGATGATTATTTAGATTGAAAAAAATACTAACAATAATTATAATTAGCTTTTTACTATTATTTAGTCTTGTTATTTCTGCAGATTCTAAAGAAAAACCAGCTTCTTATGATCTAAAAAATGGTTATATTGCAGTAAGAAGTGATGTATTTAATAAATTAGTTGAAAATGATAAACTTTTAGAAATTTATAAAGAAGAGGCTAAATACTATAAAGAATCATTATCTGAATTAAAAGAATTGCAATCTGAAAGATTTACAATACAAGATCAAAGAATATTTGTCTTAAAAGAAACAGTAGCTGTAAAAGATGATATAATAGCTTTAAAAGATAAAAATGTAGAGAATTATAAATCTTTGTATGATATTAAATCTGCTGAAGTTAGAACTTTAAAAAGAAAAACTTTATTAGATAAACTTCTTGTATTAGGAATTGGCGCTTATGGTGTATCCCAAATAGATGATACAGGTGGTCAAATTGCAGTTGGAGCTGCTACACTATCATTTATTTTGAAATAATAATAGATAAGAAGATCGATAATTATCGATCTTCTTAATTTTAAACTATTCTAATTTTTAAAACATTACCTGTTCTGTATACTCCACCAATTGGAATGCCTCCAACCTATGCTGCTGCGTCATCTACATATTCATCTATTTCAAAAACGACAGGTGATGTTGCGTATATTCCACCCCATTTTTTATCAGCTCTTCCTAACGAACCTTCTCCATCTTCTCTTGGTACTATTCTTCTTGTAGCCATACATTAACACCTTCCTCTTATTAATTTATTTAGTGTTTACTTTTTAAGTTATTTATGTTATAATATTACTAATATTATTTTTTATAATCATTTCTATTTCATTATATGGAGGAATTGTACTTGACAAAAATAAATAAAAAAATTAAAAAACCAAATTATTTTTCTGAAAAAGATATTTTAACTTTAGTAAAAGATTATAAAATAAATAAAAATAATGTTACTTTTCAAAAAATGTCTAAACCAATTGATCAAATGATTGATGGTATGATTAACAAAGAATTTTATTATAATGATATTGTTAAAAATAATAAAACAGATATTAAATCAGAATGTTTTGTAGAAATATTAAAATCGTTAGAAAATTACGATCCAGAAAGAGGTCGTGTATTTGCTTATTTAAATAGAATAGTAAAAAATACAATATTGCGTTGTTATAATAAAAGTAAAAAAATAAATAGTAAAGAAATGTTATATACTAATTTTTCAAAAAATCAAAATGAAGAAATTGACGATGATATTGTATTAAACTTAGGAAGCTATGATTATCATAATGAAGAAACATTTTCAGAACAAGAAACTATTCAATCGATTGGTTCAAAAAAGTCTTTATCTTCTCAAGAATCATATTATGTTATTTATCATTATATTAAACAATTGAAAGACAATATTATAATTTATATTAATGATTCAGAATTAAGAGAGAAATTACTTGAAGATATTAAATCAGATGCAAATGTAGTTTTTGATTTTTCTAAATATTCTCAAACAAATTTATTGTCAGATAAATTAGTTTTTTCCAGAATACTATCGTATTTAAATATAACTTTGTCTAAATTAATAAAATGGATAGAAAAAAATCATTTAAAATGTCTTTCTATAGAACCAATTTCATTTAATGCTAGGATTCAACAAAGAACTATTAATACGATTAAAAACTATGTTAATGAATTTATTTCTCATAGCAAATTAACTAGTTACTATTCTATTGAAGATATGATACAATTAATAAGATATATCATGGATAGAAATATAAAATACGACATAGTAGCGGGTGATATTGTTGTTGCAGAAGTACAACTTGATTAATAGAAATAAGATTAATATAAATATAAAAACAATTAATACTGTAATAGATATTTATAATTCGAATTTATATAAATTTACAAATAGTCCTATAGGAAGAATACCAAAAATAAAAGAAGATTTTAATAAAATTACTTCAAAAAAATTTATGTCATTAGAAGAATATTTAAATAGTATTCCATTATGGAATCAAATAGATAAATTTTTAAAAGATTTACCAAATGATATTAAAATATATGATTATATTAACATGTTTTTTAAAAACTGGAATGACATTGCAACTAGATTAAATTTAACAAAATATAAAAAACCTATTGCTAGAATAATTTTTTCTAGTAAAATGATATATTTATATTCTAAATATAAAGAAAAAGATGAAAAAGTTAAAGTTTTAAATAAACACTTAAATGCTAAAAAAGATGATAATTTTTATCGATTAACACCATCATTACAAAGTAATGTTAATAGCTTATTTAAGTTAAAAAAATTAAATCCAGATTTAAAATATAAAGAAATAATTTCATTATTTATTGGTGAATTTGAAGAAGAATTTATTGATAAAGTTAATGCTTTAAAAGAAGAAGATATTAATATTGATATGCTTTCAGAATTATTTAGTTAAAAGATAGAGGAGTGTGCTTTTAATTGGCTGAAACATTTGGCTGGCAGCCAGATACTTTTTCGTTTTCACCAGAATTCCAAAAACAAATTGTTACAGCTATGATACAAGAGCCAAAAATTTTTGAAAAACTTGGTTTACTAACAGATCCAGCTTTTTTTGAAATTAGAGATTTAAGTATTATATTTAAAGGTTTACAAAGTTTTTATGAAGAATATAGAGGAATGCCCACTAAAGAAGCATTGGGAGATTTTTTACAAAAAACATACACAAATGAAAGCATATTTGAAAACATTAATGAATTATATGA
>JAQVGE010000041.1 GCA_028696935.1 Minisyncoccota bacterium
TCAAAAGCGAGAGTTCCTCTGTTTGATTTATGTTTTTCGTATATTTGATTAAAAATATCTTTTTCAATTTTATCCTCGATTGATTTTTTGATTTCAGTAATATCAATAATTTGATTCTTATTATCTTCTTGCCAAAAAAGAATTCCAAATAATTTTTCTTCTAATCTTTGACGACGAGTTTTATTTTCTTTTTCTAATTTGTCTTCATCTTTTAATTCAACACTATTTATTTTATTTAAATTCTCATATCTCTCAAAATCTTCAATTATTGCATTTTCTGGTATTCCTGTTTCCCTATTAATAAGACTAAAATATGCCGATTTTTCAATTGAACTTTTAACAATAGCTAAAAATGGAAAAATAACTTCTTTAATTTTTTTACCTCGAAGGCGAATATCATCGGTTTCCTCACAAATACGATCTAAATGAAAATTGATAATATTTTTAGAATTCTTAATTAAATCTTTCCATTCATCTGGATTTTCAAGAATAATATCAGCTGGGTCCTTCCCTTCTTTAATAGAAGTAACTTTTACTTGCATATCAAGAGATAAGGCAATTAAAGCAGAACGATTAGTCGCTCTTATTCCCGCTTGATCACCATCAAAAGCAAAAATAACATTAGGAGATAAGCGTCTTATTAACCCTAAATTGTTTATCTTCTTTGAACTATCTTCTTGAGACAAAACCCTCTCATTTACCCTATCAGACAAAGCTGTCCCTGAAACAGCGACAGTATTATCAAAACCGGCTTGGTGAGATAAAATTAAATCCATCTGTCCTTCAACAACAATACTGTAACCATACTTTCTGATTGGAAGTTTTGCTTTATCAATCCCAAATAGAGTGTTTGACTTATTAAAGAGTGGAGTTTCTGGACTATTTAAATATTTTGCTTCTTTGTTTTCTTCTCCAAAGATTCTCCCCGAAAACGCAATTACTCTTCCACTTGAGTCATTAATTGGAAAAATAATTCGACTACGAAAACGATCATAAAAATGGTCGTCTTCTTTTTCTTGCTCTCTTGTTCCTTCTTTAGTTTTTACCAAACCAACAGTTTCTAAATCTTCTTTTTTAAAACCTTTTTTAATTAGATATGCTGAAACTGACCGCCATGAATCAGGAGCATAGCCAATGCGAAAATTTTTAATTGTTTTATCAGATAATCCTCGATTTAATAAATAAGCTCTAGGACGAGTATCTTCTTCAAACATTTTTTCAAAGAAGGTGGTTGCTTCTTCCATTATTTCATAGAGCTTTTCTTTTTTATCTTTTTCCGCATTAGAAAAATTTTTTTCCAGAGAAACACCTGCTCGAGTTGCTAAAATTTTTAAAGCTCCGAGAAAATCAACTCCTTCAAAATTTTCAACAAAGGAAAAAATATCTCCTTTAGCCCCACAACCAAAACAATAATAACTATCTCTCTCAGAAGAAATAAAGAAAGACGGGGTCTTTTCGTTATGAAAAGGACATTTAGCTTTATAGTTTTTCCCAGCTGGAATAACCGAGATGTAAGAAGAAACAACATCAACAATAGAAAGCCTTTCTTTGATTTTCTCGACAGATGATGACATAGTATTTACTTGTAAGTTAAACCAATTATTCTTCGATAATCTCCTCTTCAGCTTGATCCTTAGAGTCTTTACCTAAGCGCCTAACTCCAAAACCAGTTCCAGCAGGGATAAGATTACCTATAATAACATTTTCCTTTAGTCCACGAAGGTTGTCAACACCGCCTCTAATCGCGTTATTAATTAAGACACGGTTGGTATTTTGGAAAGAAGCAGAAGATAACCAACTCTTAGCTGTTAATGAAACTTCAGTAATTCCAAGAACTATTGTTTCAGCTTCCGCCTTCTTGCCATTTTCATCAACTAGATTATTTTCTTCTATTAATTCAATATTCTCAACAATTTCGCCTGGAGAGAAAGTAGTATCTCCTGCATCTTTAATCTTCTTTCGGGAGAACATTTGACGAACAATTATCTCAATATGTTTTCTAGAAATTGAAGCACTCTGCAAATCATAAACCTTATTTATTTCGCTAATGATATAATCCTCGGCAACATTAATACCTCCATATTTAACAATTTCTGTTATATTGGCAGACCCATCAGTCAATAAATCACCTTTCTCAACTTGGTCTCCAACCTTTACTAATGGTTGACGTCTAGGAGAAAAAGCATACTCCATTTCATTTTTCTTACCATCCGCCTTAGAATCAGATAGAACTTTTATTATTTTTTCTTTACCATTATCTTTTACTTCAATTACTTCTCCTTTCGTCTGAGAAATAATAGCTGGGTTCTTAGGAATCCGTCTCTCAAAAATTTCTTCAACACGAGGTAGTCCAGTTGTAATATCAACTGTTGCAACTCCCCCAGCATGGAAAGTTCGAAGAGTAAGCTGAGTTCCTGGTTCACCAATTGCTTGAGCCGCAATAATACCGACAGCTTGTCCAAGTTCAATCATCGTATTACGTCCTAAATCAAGACCATAACAGTTTCGACAAATACCATGAGTTGTCTCACAACAAAGTGGAGTTCTAACATAAGCCTCTTTGATTCCCATCTTTTCTAGCATATTAGCATCTTCCTTCATTATAAGAGTTCCTTTTTTAAAGACAACATTTCCTTCAGCATCTTTTATATCAGCAAGTAAGACACGCCCATGGATATACTTAGCAAAGACTCCATCAACTGCCTTAATCATCTTCCCATTTTTAGTCCCACAATCTTCCTCGGTCACAACAACATCCTGAGCTACATCAACCAAACGACGTGTCAAATAACCCGCCTTAGCTGTATTTAGGGCTGTGTCTGCGGCTCCTTTTCTAGAACCATGAGTTGTAATAAAGTATTCAAGCGGAGATAGACCTTCAATGTAAGATGGAATTATTGGGAAATCCAAAGTTTCTCCGGATGTATTCACAATCAAGCCTTTCATTCCACACATCTGAACTAAACTTCCCATATTTCCTCGAGCCCCTGATGTAATAAGATCATAAGTTGAACCACTTCTATCTAATGTGTCTGGAATATTTTTTTCAATTTCCTTTTTAGCATGTTCCCAAATTTCAATAACTTTTTGGTACTGCTCATCTTCTGAAAGTAACCCTTCTGCAAATTGGTCTCGAACTATTTCTTCTTCTTTACGAGAATTAGCAACAATTTCTTTTTTCGCTTCAGGGACTTTAACATTATCTAATCCCCAAGTAACTCCAGAATAAGTTGCGTAACGATATCCAAAATCTTTTATTTTATCTAGGATTAAAGGAGTCTCATCAACACCATATTTCATTATAAGTTCATCAACCAAAGAAGACATTCTTTTTATTGTGATTTCCTCATTAATGAAAGGAAAATCACTTGGCAAGATACTATTAAAGAATAATCTTCCAACTGTTGTTTCAAATAATTTACCTCCAAATTCTTGATACCTTCCTTTTTCACTACTTCCAATAACTTTAATTTTTGCTCTAAATGTTATAGCTCCTAAATCAAAAGCTGTAATCGCTTGATTAGGAGAAGAGAAAGACATTCCTTCTCCTTTTTCACCATCAACTGATTTAGTCATCCAATAACAACCCAAGATTATATCCATCTTTGGCATAACAATTGGAGAACCATCTTGTGGCTTAAGAAGATTTTTGTTCGAAGCCATATACTCTTTAGATTCGTATTGAGCCATCTCAGATAAAGGTACATAAACCGCCATTTGGTCACCATCGAAGTCAGCGTTAAATCCTGCACAGACAAGAGGATGAACCTGAATAGCATTACCTTCAATCAAAACTGGATTGAAAGCTTGAATACCCAAACGGTGAAGAGTTGGAGCACGGTTTAGTAATACATATTTACCTTGAATAACTTCTTCTAAAATAGCCCAAACTTCAGGTATCCCTTCTTCAATCAAACGATTAGCTCCTCTAATATTGAAAGCTAATTCTGTTTCAAGAATTTTAGAAATTACAAATGGACGGAAAAGTTCTAGGGCCATATGTTTTGGTAAACCACACTGATTAAGTCTAAGATTTGGACCAATAACAATAACGGAACGACCAGAATAGTCTACTCGTTTACCAAGCAGATTTTGACGGAACAAACCTTGTTTTGATTTTAGATTATCAGATAGAGATTTTAAGGCTCTTTTTTGAGATTGAGAAACTGCCTGTGAATCATTTTGTTTTGCAATTGAATTATCAATCAAAGCATCTACCGCTTCTTGCAAAATACGTTTTTCGTTACGTAAAATAACATCAGGAGCTCCAATCTCTTTTAATTTCTTTAAACGATTATTACGATTAATAACTCGTCTATATAAATCATTTAAATCACTTGTTGCATGACGACCTCCATCTAAAGCGACCATTGGACGCAAAGCTGGTGGAATAACTGGAATGACAGTCAAGAACATCCATTCAGGACGAATTCCAGACGAAAGCATTGACCGAACTAAAGATAATCTTTTTTGAAGTTTTTCTTTATCAACATTAGAAGCTTTTGGAATTGACTCCTCTGTTTCTTGTTTAAGTTTTTCTAAGTCTAGATTTTTAAAGATTGAGTAAATAGCTTCTGCTCCAATACTTGCTTCAAAACAACTTCCGTATTTTAAACCAAAATGATGATAAGCTATCTCATTCAAAACCTTACCTGGAACAATTTCATTTATTTCTTTTTTGGCACTAGCTAAAAGATCTTTCAATTTTTCTTTATCTTCTTCTTCGTTAGTACTTTTTATCTTGGTCTTAAATTCACTTTCAAGGTTTTTGATGATTGTCTCTTTCTCTTCTTCGTAGACTTTTGTAATGATATAACCAGCGAAATAGATAACTTTTTCCAAGTCACTAACTGGAATATTTAACAAGATAGACATTCGTGAAGGAACTCCTCTTAAAAACCAAATATGAGAAACTGGACTAGAAAGCTCAATATGCCCCATTCTCTCACGTCTGACAATAGAACGAGTCACTTCAACTCCACATTTTTCACAAATGATGTCTTTATATCTAATTCTTCGATATTTACCACAATAACATTCATAATCTTTTTCTGGACCAAAGATTCTTTCGTCAAACAAACCATTACGCTCTGATCGTCCTGTTCGATAATTAATAGTTTCTGGCTTTGTAACTTCACCAAATGACCAATCTAAAATACGCTCAGGTGAAGCAAGTTTGAGTGTAATTGAATCAAAATCGGCTGTATCAATTGTTTTCATATTATTTAATATTTATTACTATTAATTATTCGTTCGACTTTTTAATATCAATGTCCAAAGACAAACCTCTGAGATAGTTTAAGAGAACATTAAAGGCTGCTGGAATATTGGGCTCACCAAGAGGTTGACCCTTAATGATTGCATCGAATGTTTGAGAACGACCAATAATATCGTCAGATTTAACAGTTAACATTTCTCGCAAAGTATAAGCTGCTCCATGTCCTTCAAGTGCCCAGACCTCCATTTCTCCAAAACGTTGACCTCCTCCTTGAGCTTTTCCTCCAAGAGGCTGTTGGGTAATTAGAGAATAAGGCCCAATTGAACGCATATGTAATTTATCTTCAACCATGTGGTGAAGTTTCAACATATACATATAACCAATGGCAACATCTTGATCAAAAGCATCTCCTGTACGTCCGTCGTAAAGAGTAATCTTTCCACTCTCTGGGAGACCAGCTTTGACTAACTCTTCTTTAATTTCTGGAACTGTGGCAGAAGAAAAAGGAGGAACTATCGCCTGATACCCTAGAGTATGAGCAGCATAACCAAGATGCATCTCAAGAATCTGACCCAAGTTCATACGGGAAGGAACACCAAGTGGTGTTAAAATAATATCAACAGGAGTTCCATCTGCCATAAATGGCATTTCTTCTTCTGGTAAAATAACAGAAATAACTCCTTTGTTACCATGACGACCAGCTAATTTATCTCCAACTGAAATATTCCTTATTTGGGCTATTTCAACAATAATTCTTTTTATAATTCCAGACTCAAGATTGTGCCCCCTATCACGAGAGAATATTTTTACTCCAACAACCCGACCACGTTTTCCGTGCTCTAGTCTTAATGAAGTATCTTTCACATCACGAGCTTTTTCCGTAAAGATAGATCTAAGAAGTCTTTCTTCTGGAGTAAGTTCTGTTTCACCTTTTGGAGTAATTTTACCAACCAATATATCGTTCTCACTAACTTCTGCTCCAACAACAATAATCCCATCTTCATCCAAATCTTTTAATTTATTTTCTCCAACATTTGGAATATCACGAGTAGTTATTTCTGGACCAAGTTTTGTGTCTCTAACATTACAAATAAATTCTGTAACATAAATACTGGTAAATTTACTTTGCTTAACAAGTCTTTCTGATAAAATAATCGCGTCCTCGTAGTTTGCTCCACCCCAAGACATAAAGGCGACTAAAGCATTTTGACCAAGTGCAATTTGACCATTGTCGGTTGTACTAGTATCAGCCAACACTTGACCCTTTTTAACTTTATCTGAAAGAGAAACACTTGGTCTTTGGTGAAAGATAGAGAAATTATTTGTTCTAGAAAAAGTAATTAATGGATAGTCATGATTCTTACCTTTATCATCTTTAACAGTTATTTTTTTAGCATCAACATGAGTAACTTCTCCAGCTACTTCAGACACCACCAATCTTCCTGAGTCACGACAAGCTAATTCTTCTACTCCTGTTGCAACCAATGGAGCTTCTGGCAAAACACAAGGCAAGGCTTGCTTCTGCATATTACTTCCCATCAAAGTACGGTGAGCATCATCATGTTCTAGAAAAGGAATCATTGAAGTTGCAATCGAGAAAGCTTGGTTTGTGGCAACATCAATAAAATCAACTTCATTTTTAGAAACCATACCTGGTCTAGTTTTAAGACGAGCTTCAACTTTCTCATTTACAATATTTCCATTTTCGTCATAAATAATACCCGCATGAGCGATATTATACTTTTCTTCTTCTAAGGCATTAAGATAAACAACCTCTGAAGTTATTTTACCGTTTTTAACTTTAATGTATGGGGTTTCAATAATTCCAAATTCATTAATTTTTGCATAAGTAGATAGGTGTAAAATAAGACCAATGTTTGGACCTTCTGGGGTGTGGATTGGACAAACTCTACCATAGTGAGAAGTATGCACGTCACGAACCTCAAGACCAGCTCTTTCGCGAGTAAGTCCTCCAGGACCAAGAGCTGAAAGGGTACGAAGATGTTCAACTTCAGCCATTACATTTTCCTGATTCATAAACTGAGAAAGCTGGTTGGCTGTGAAAAATTCTTTTATTCTAGCTTGAAGTGGTCTTTGGTTAATAATCGCAATTGGTAGAGTTGTTGCTGTATCAATTGTCGACATTCTGTCTTGAATATTTCTCTTTATTTGAGCCATTCCCATTCGAACTTTCTGTTGAAGCATTTCACCAACATAACGAACTCGGCGTTGACCCAAGTGGTCAATATCATCAGAAGTAGCATGTGGATCATTATTAAGTTCAACGATATGTTTAATAATTTCAACAACATCAACAAAAGAGATTGTTCGGCGTTCCATTTCCTTGTCATCCATACTCTTTTCAAATCTCTTGTTAAAACGAAATCTTCCAACTGGAGATAGATCATAACGTTCACTCGAAAGTAGCATCGTGATGAATTCACGAGCATTATCAGGAGTAGCTAAATCACCATCACGTAAACGTTTATATA
>JAQVGE010000042.1 GCA_028696935.1 Minisyncoccota bacterium
CATCATCCTTTCAAGCCATAATTCGGTTTGCAGTTGAATCTGCAATGCGCCGTAGTGAAATTGCCTCCCTAGTCTGGGAGCATATCGATTTAGCGCAGAGGACGGCATATTTGCCCAAAACTAAGAACGGTGAAGAACGGACAGTGCCATTATCGCCTACTGCATTAGAAATTTTAGAGCAAGCCAAACTCGGTCGAACAGGAAACTCTGTTTTTTCGATGGGTGCAGATGCAATTACCCAAGCCATGGAGCGGGCTAGGAAAAAAGCTGGAATTGAAAATTTGCATTTTCACGACTTGCGACATGAGGCAATAAGCAGGCTTTTTGAAGAGACTGATCTTGATGTTATGGAAATCAAATCGATATCTGGGCATCGCTCTCTTCAAATGCTAGCCAGATATAGCCACCTACGAGCGCATCATTTAGCTGATCGTCTTGCGGGTGCAAAGCGTGGTGAACGAGTATCTCCAACAAAAGAATTGACAGCACCAGTTAAGACGCTTGGCCGTCCACGAAAAGGGGAGTAGGCCATCTTCTAATATATCTATGCGGAAAGCATCAAATAAAACTCTAACTTTGAATTATTCTAGGAAGAATCCCTTGCCACCTTCGGTAAAACAAGCCAAGCGTTTTGAATCCCCCACATTCTGAACTGTTCCACCATCTTTAAGACAGGCACGAATGCCTTTCATCGCTATAGAGTCTGTTTTGTGAGCAAAAAATTGCTGGCTTCCCATGTACCCCCCTGCACAGGAGAAAATTGATACCAACACTAACACACAAGCCACGCCCCAAATTATTAATTTTTTGGACAGAGTCCTTAGCTTGGTAATTCCAGACAACACTTTGATATCAAAAACTTTGTTTACTTTTTCTGGAGCTGTAAGGATTTCATCCTTCAGACCACTTACCGCTTTAAAATGGCTCTGCAAGAGGACAAGGAGAATGAATAAGGTGTCCTTGTCATTAATTCCGATTGCAGCAGCCATTTCTTGCAGCTTTTGAACGTCTTCGTCCTCCAACTGTGCTCCATATAATACTGAACAAGCCCTGATTTGGTCTGTAAGTTCTTTACGCATCTAAAAAACCTCTCAGGAAGTCATGAACCTTCTTTCTCCAAGCATCGAGAAAAATTTTGTCACCAAACGACAAAATATTTGAAGCATCCGCAAAGCTCTTCCGAGCCAATTTTATTTTTTGCCGTACATGGGACGCAAGTACGGGGAGGTAGAAACTAACACCATCAGTAGATTCAATATTTGCCTTTAGTTGAGAAGGATTATACACACAAAATATTTCATCATCGCCAAAATAGCCATTTTTTACGATTGCTATGCGGTGATTGTTGAGGCAAGTAGTTTCTTTGTAATATTTATCTAGCATATTTAATGAATCTTTCTCATCATTAAGCATAAAAAATGAGATTAATCTTCTGTTAAGTATCTCTGATGCCAATTTAATATGCTTGATGTTCTGAATAAATGCTTTATCAGCACCTGCCGCACAGTTTACAACAATGTGCTTATCGTTATTCTCCTCGCATATGGAAAACAGCCGTGACCATCCTTCATCTAAAAAAAGATTACATGTTTCTGTTTTATATATATCGTTAAACGTCTTGTAGATATCAGGGATGGATGAGTCAGAATCAATGATAACAATATCATCACTTTTAGTTGCCAGATAATCCACGACAGCCGCAGTCATAAATGACTTTCCAATCCCGCCTTTAAAGCCAGTGCAAAAAATCAAATCTTTCATAGCCCACCTCAATAAGCTTCCTTGTCTGGTTCAACTTCAAACTTCGCCTTTTCAAATTTTTCTCTTTTTGTTGACTCCTTTTTTGTCACAGAGTCAGCGTCTCTGTGACTGTCTGTTGGCAAGCTGTTGACAGTCCCAACCACGATTCTGGACTCAATTTGCCTGGTTTCCGCTGTTGCAGGTTGGTGATCTTGTACCGCTTTCGTTGTCGCACTATTGACATGCATCACGTCTCCTTGTTGCCACTGCCCCACAATCTTCCTCAACGTTTCGTGGGAAAGGTTTAGTCCCTTCTTTGAAAGATAATTGACAATATCACGGAAGCTATTTCCGTTGGCAATTGCCGCGAGAACGACATCTTTTTTGTCCTCAATTATCTCCCGAATTGACAGTTTCTTGGATGGCGTTAGCTTCAATAGCCCATCAAAAATTGCCGAAATCTTTTCTTCCGATAGTTGTCTATTGTGCTGTGTTTTTGGCATGTTATGCTCCTTAGATTTGACACTACACCAACAAGTATTTGTTTGTCAATTTGACAATGCAAGCTTTTTGATTAAATATCAGATTGTAAATAGTTGACACCTATTTGACGATTAGCAAGGTGGGCCGTGGGAGTACACGCTCCGCGCTACTCCTCACGGCCAACCTTGCTGTGGGCGCTACGCTCCCCCAGACCCCCTTGTAAATGCGGAGAGGCAAAATACATGAAAAGCAAAACACTGCGGCGGCAGACTGAACGTCTGCAAATACGAGTGACGCCCGCCACCAAAGAGCGGCTCCTGGCTATCTGCACGGCCACCGGGAAAAGTCAGGCCGAGCTCATTCGCCAGTGGGCTGATGGCCGCAAGGTCGTTTCCAAATCTGACGCGAAGGTTTTGGCAGAACTTCGCCGCCAGGGCGGGTTGATTAAGTCTGTGTTGATTGATCTCCGCAAGAGAGAATGCCTGACAGATCAACTTCATGATCTACTTGAAGATGCACTTCACGCCATAGGACAGGCAACAGAACAAATCATACAAGGAGACGATCATGATTTTACGCCTGATTAAGAAAAGTAACTCTGGGCAATCGGAAAGGAGTTATGCCCGTGCAGTAATGGAATATATCGCGACACCGGAAGCGGCGGTGATGGATGAATCCGGTCATAAGAAGGGCATTGTGGAGAAATGTACACACTATGCTGTGTACGGCTGTACACCGGGGCTCAGCCTTCGCTATCAAGCTAAAGAATTTGGTATGATCGCGGAATCGGCAGATTGTCGAGCACAGCATGTTTTACGTCACTATGTCCTGTCATGGCCGTCAGGTGAGCATCCAACACCAAAGCAAGCAGAAGATGCTGCCAAAATATTTCTGGATGGGTTGGGGTATGACACTGAATCGGCAATGTGGATGGTCGGTCTCCACGTCAACACAGAACATCACCATATCCACATTTTTGCCAATCGGCAGAATCCAGACACGGGCAACCTTGTTAAAGAAGGGAACGGTTGGTGGGTCAAGGAAGGACAGCGGATGATTTCAAAAATTGAATATGAACAAGGATGGAGAACTGACCCAAGGGCCATATACAGATGGAATCCAGTCACACAAGTTGCTGACAAAATGCGTAAGGCAAGGGGAAAGTTTGACTATGTCACGGCAATCCCCCGTGGGTTTGAGCTTCGGACAGGTAAAATGTCCGAAGAACGACTTATCAAGCAAACCGCAAAACAAGTTTTCAAAGAACTTTCTGCCATTCCAGAAAGTCAACGAAATTGGGCGCAAACACACCGCATCTTTGCCACGTGTGGTTTAGAATACATCAAGAATGAAAAAGGCGTGGTTCTCTCTCTAGATGGCATTCACAACTATTCAGCAAGCAAAATAGCTGACGAAATGTGTTTGGGTAATATGGAGCAGCTTATCGGCAGCACATACAGGAAGCCCCGCAAGAGAGAAGAAGCCGAACTTGAGCAGATGAGAGCAGAGCGCAGAAAAAGCTTAGACGCACAGGCGCACCCATTACCCCCGTCTTTAATGTCGTCAAAGCACAAGTCGGCCTACATGACTGAGTACGGATTAGCCCGCGAAAAATGGCGGCTTCAGGAACAACGTCTCAAACATCTAGAATCAACTGCTCGCATGCAGCGTAACCAGAACCATTCTATCCGATTTAACCCTAATAAATAATGGTATTTTTATGAGAAATGAAAATGAAATCAATGATGAGACCAAATCAGCTCTCGAAATTTCGCTTTGTGCGCTTTTACTGGAAAGCTCAAGAAGGTACTCCGTCTTGGCTGATGCAGTTTTTAGCTACAGCGTTGAGCAAAGCCATTTTGCTAATAAGATTTCAGGACAGAGAATGACATTGGCGAAAATTGTTATTCAGAAAATGACGGATTTTGTGATTGCCCTAAAAGGGGAAGCACTAGAAACATACCAATGCACCGGACAAATAGATAACACTCTTGATCTGTGGGAGGACTGTTTGTCTTTGGACGTAGTCACTCAGGAAATTCTTGAAGATGAGGACGATAGTTGGAAGGCAGTTGTTCAGGGATTTCAAAATACAGCCCAGATGGGCAAAGAATTCGCGAAAGAAATAACGGAAGGAAAGGGGGAGGCAGAAGCATGGCAATGCCAGAACTGCGGAGCAGTAAGATTAACAACTGGACAACCAGAACTTTGCTCGATATGTGACGCTCCAAATAATTGGATGAGGCCTGTAGAGTTAAACGAAGCCGATGAAACGTAAGCTACCAATTTAGAAGCCTTACGATTAAAAATATATCTCAAGCTTAGTTTTGCTTTATAAGATTCTTATACATGCCAAAGAGAAAACTCATACGCTCTAATTCTGGTACACCAGATTTGCACCCATAAGCACTATCAACGGCTTTATCGAGCTGAGTATGAGCTTTGATAAGTACAAGAGGCATTGTATTGGGGTCATAGAGATCGGCAAGGGTTGAGTTTGGAAACTGTGCGCGAGCGTCAAGGACTGCCTGTGCTGCTTTTTCTATTGCATTGATTTTTGCTTGCTTTGGGGCATCAGGCCAAGGAAAATTATTATAAACAATATCTTTTGAATAGCGGTAACGACTTTCTAATCTGCCTCCAACATAGCGCATCCACGCCATATGCATGGTCGAAGACAAAATGCCGAAATGAAATAGAGACACATTTTCAACAATGAAATTAAGATTACTTGACACAATGTCAGGGCTAACAAAACCTATAGGGATAAATTCACGCCGTTCAGAAGAAACACTAGGAACAATAAGATACTGTGCATCTGGCTGATTTTTATCCCTAAATACGCTAGGCGTCGCAGCATGAACCCTTGTCGAAGGTGCGATACTCACCAAACGAAATTCTTTTACCTTTTGAATGCGCTGGAGTACTTCCGGCATGGCCCGTAATTCTTGTGGTTGAGCATCTACGAGCCACAGGCACCAGCGAGATTTACCATTGAGAAACTCTTCTGCTCCCATAAAGCCACGAATAAATTTCTCTGCTTGGGGTTCTTTTCGCAAAAGCTCTTCTTTGTCTTCGTCAGAAAGCAGTAAATGCCCTCCATCAAGAGGCATATTGCCAAATCGTAAAGAAGGCACATCGCATAATGGCCTACTGCGGCGAGTTACCAGAACAGTTTCACCAGTTGTGAGATACGGGGTAATTTCTGTTACAGGAGAAATTTCCGGTTCTGATAAAGGTGACTGGTAATCGAACAAAATTTTAGAGGTAATCGTTTCAAGGCAAAAACCTATAATAACACAATGTACTGCCGCTCTACGTCTTGCCTCACTAGACCATTGGAAAGTCCGGTGAGCAAAAAAAATGGAGCAACCACGTTGCAACAGCTCTCCCCACAAAATACTGACTTGTTCCCCCTGGCAAATGGAATTTGTTGAAACAAATGCAGTACGAATTTTGGGGTTTTGTTGCATAAATTCTGTTGCTTTCAAGTACCAAGCGGCAACGTAATCCAATACTTTTGCGCCATGTATCCCAAGGAAAATATGCGCCATCTCTTTTCGTTGATCACCACTCATCATCTTAGAGCCAATAAACGGCGGATTCCCAACAATATAGTTTGTCTGGGCAGGACTAACTACATCTTGCCAATCAATTTTTAAGGCGTTGCCATGAACTATCTTAGCAGACTTCACAAGAGGCAAGCGAACATAGTATTCGCCAAAAGCACTACTTAAAGCCATGTTCATCTGGTGATCAGTAAGCCAAAGAGCTACCTTGGCAATTTGTGCAGGAAATTCTTCAATCTCTATGCCGTAGCACTGGTCAACATTCACACTGCTAAACGCTTTTGCCCCAGTGAGTGTGGTCTGACGTTTTCCTATTGGATATAAAGTCCGCAGTGCTTCTAATTCCAATTGGCGTAGTTCCCTATATGCAACAACAAGAAAATTTCCACATCCACAAGCAGGATCAAAAATGCGTATTTCTGATAATTTTTTTATAAAATCACGTAATTTCTCTTCGCGTTTATTGCGAGAGTTTTTTATTTGCCCAAGTTCAATATTTAGACTGTCAAGAAATAGCGGCTTCAACACCTTGAGAATATTTAACTCTTGAGTATAATGCGCCCCTAAGTTGCGCCTTGCTTGTTCATCCATCACAGACTGAAATAAGGAACCAAAAATAGCAGGTGATATGCGACTCCAGTCTAACGCACAGCAATTCAATAGCGTTTCGCGCATATCTGCATTAAAAGACGCTGTACGTAAACGCTCCTCAAATAATTTTCCATTCACATAAGGAAAAGAAGCCATTTGTTCGTCAAGTGACTTTTGGCGAAATATGTCAGGGGTGTTCAATACATCAAAAAGCATTGCTAAATGATAACCCAAATCAAAACCATCTTCGCTGGTGCGAGTATCAATATACTCCCGGAAGCTGCTCGCTTCAAAAATACCTGTATCTTCTGCAAATAAACAAAATAAAAGCCTTACGAGCATCAATTCCAGTTCATGCCCGTCATACCCATCAGCTTTAAGCTTATCGTGAAGCGCTCCCATTTTTTCAGCAGCCATAATATTGGCGGGGTCTTCCTTGCCAAAATCACGGCGAACATAACCACTAATGAAGCCAAATAAATGAATATGTTGCGGTAGTTCATTAAGAGTAAACTCAGTCTGCTTCCCTTCATCTAGATCGTAAATCCTAAAACGTTGAAAATCACATACCAAAACATATCTTGGCAAATCACGGTCTTTCAAACCCTGGAAATATTCTGTAGCTTGATTATACGCCCGATCAAGGCTTTTACCCCGTGACTTGTGTTCAATGAGTAGCGTTCCCTTCCAAAGAAGATCAATAAAACCTTTGGAGCCATCATTGCGCTCAACAGATTTTTCAAATGACGCAACTCTTCTGCGAGGTACACCAAAGACACGAAAAAAATCATCCCAAAAGCTTTTTGCCTCTGCATCTTCACTAAATTCTTCAGCATACTCACGGGAAAAAGCAAGAGCGCGACTGCGAATTTCATTAAGTGAAAGCATTCAAATTTTCCTTAAATTTATATATTGATTATAAATTGATAGGCAAAAGTTTATTCCATTTTTTAAAGACTCTCAGCCGATGGGAAATTGCCAAAATGTTTTCTTGCAACTTCCTCCAAACCACTAAGCGACACAATCACAACCATGCGGGTTTAGGACATTCTTTTTAGGCAGTAAGCATTTGAAGCAAATTTTACAAGAAAATTTTGGAGCGTCATAAATGATAAGAAGGCCCTGCCTTCCCGACAGCATTGCTGTCCGGCTAAGGGTTAAGAAAAAAGTCCAAAATCTCAATGCGATGTGGTATAAAGAGTTTGCTAAAAACTTTGCCACACAAGGAGATTTTGGACTTGAGTCACCATAATACACTTTTCTC
>JAQVGE010000043.1 GCA_028696935.1 Minisyncoccota bacterium
GACTCTTTATTCTTATCTCCTCTACAAACAAGAAAAGAAAAAAAATAATCAAGACTAATTTATATATACAAAAAGACTAAGATATTATCTTAGTCTTTTTGTTTTGGTGGGCGCACAAGGATTCGAAACATAAGTCAGTATATTCAGAAAACCCCTATAAACACTATATTTGAGCTATAATTACGTAATAATTGCTATTTGCAGGTTTAATCAATCTTAATCAAACTATGCATCTTTTTTCACCTTTTGGTCACAATATGGTCACAATCCATATTATGGCGATGCGGGAAGGTGAAAAGAGATGATAAAATAAACATTTTATAATCGTTATTTATCATTAAGTTATGATATAATAAAAGTAATAATTTAAATAGTATGGAAGATAAAGAGAAACAATTAAGCGACGAAATTAACTCCTTATTAAGTAACGATCCTAGCGATATAGCCTTAAAAATATCCGAGCTTGAAAAAGTTAACACGAAAAAAATATTAAATGAATATGGTAAATTTGTTAAACAATTTGAAGATTTTTTTGATTTACTAATAACTTTATTTGACCAGGTTAATTATATTAATAAAGATGCTTGGCCAGAGCAAAAAACTATTCAATTTATTACAATAGCCCACAACCTTCAAACTCTTTACTGCGCCTTTGATTTAGCTGTACGAGGTCACCACGCCGAGGCTATCATTCTTATTAGAACTGTATATGAAACCTTTATAAAAGTCGTTTATTTGTCATGCTACGCAAAAGCTGGATATTCCGTTTTTTATAAGAAAAAGGACGGGACAAAGGAATTTAATTTAACTAATTTTTTGAGTCAGGATTTAAAATTAAATAGGGATAATATTTACATGGTGATGTCAGTAATAGCTCATAGCAAGGGATACCTAATAATGAAAGAGGCTCAAGAAATTGCCACAGAAGGCCAAAAGGGCAAGATAGGACTAAGAATAAAATATGATAAAAAAAATCTAGAGATGGCAATAAATTATCTTTATTTTTTGCTTTGGATGTTTATAAAAATTACAATAGAGCTGTTTGTTCAAAACAAAATAAATAAAGCATCTAAGGAGCTTCTAGAAAAGGCGAAGAAAGTTGAAAAAGCTATAGAAAAAATTTTTATTGGACACCCAGGAGGAGCCTGGAAAACGATAGACCAGGATGTTTCTCATATATTTAAAATTATAAAATTAGCTGAGGAGGGG
The DNA here is from genome assembly GCA_028696935.1 of Minisyncoccota bacterium. The sequence continues at coordinate 1,210 of JAQVGE010000043.1, forward strand.
GATGACTGGGAAATGGCTATAAAGAATAATTCTATTTAATTATATGTTTAACAAAAATATTGATAACTTAACGTTTGAGGATGTTGAATGGCTTATAGATAATAAAGTCACAGAAGACCAAAGACTTGAGTACAAGAGAGAGGTTTGGGGGAATTCTGAGGCAAATAAAAAAGAGATGTTGAAAGATATCGTGTCTATGGCAAACAGATACGGTGGATACATTATTATTGGCTTAGATGAAGGTGATAACAATGAGGCGGTTAGTTTTAGTAATGTTCCTAATGCAGAGGCAAGAAAGGATGAAATATTAAGCTCTTTGTTTGCTAATACTCAACCCAGACTTCAATCAATAAAAATAAAAATACTAGCAAAAGAAAACGTAACAATAATGGCAATAAGCATACCAAATAGCTTTAGAAAGCCTCACATGATTACATTTTCTGGAATTAACCAATTCTGGATTAGGCACGATAGGCAAAAAATGCCAATGTCTATAGATGAAATACAGGGGTCAATTATAAATACCTCTAACACAACAAAGGACATACAATCATCGTTCGTCATACAAAAAAGAATAATAGAATTACAATCCAATAATCAACCATCTCTTGCTATCGGAGTATCACCATTACCACGTGATAATGAAATAATAGATATTTTAGACACCAACCTAAGAGACCTCCTATCTAATGGATCAACGGAAAGAGAAGGTGGCGTTAGTTTTAATTTTTCAAGAGCACTAGCAAAGCCAAGTTATAACGGCCTAACTATTGGTAGTAATGACTTTAGAAAACTCGATTTACATAGAGATGGATATATACAAGCCATATCAAAACTTTATCTTAATGAAGATGTAATACCTCCAATTATGTACGGGTGGGCTATTTTAGAGCTTATTTTCAGCTTTACTCAAAAATTAAAACACATATATAATCATATAGGTTATGATGGATCCATCTGCGTATTTCTTAGTTTATACAACATTACTAACTTTGGATTATACCCATATAAAGATGGCGCCATAGGAAATAGGTCTCATAATTTAACAAGGTGGGATAAGGATAGCTTAGAAATAAATGATTTGGTTTTTACTGAAATAGATGAAAATAAAATAACAAAAATTATTGGTGATAGAATATGGCAATCTTTTGGTTTTGATATTGCGCCATATTTTGATAATGAAGTTTTTTTATTAAAATAAAAATATGCTAGATATAGAAAGCAAAGTACAAAAAATTATCAAAAAAAGTGGTCATGATTTTCACTTAAAGGTGTCTAAAGAGTTAAAAGACTCCGGATGGGAGGTTGTTGATAATCATTATTATAATGATCCTGACAGTGGTAAATCTCGAGAAATAGATATTATTGCCAAAAAAATATATGTCGTGTCTAGTGGCAAAGAAAAAATAACTATTAACTTATTCATTGAATGTAAATATATTACTTCACCAACCATATTTTGGTTTAGATCGCGAGACATAAATAAATCCATCAAACTCAGTAAAGACAATGAAATCCTTAACGAAAAAGAGGATTATTATATGAACGATGGAGTAAAACATCACTATGTTAAATCTGATCAAGTCGCTGGACAATGGCAATCAGAGAATAATGATGTTTTTGCTGAAGCTCAGCACCAAGTATTAAAAGCTATGTTATTTTTTGAAGAGAACTCAAATAAGAGTTCTTATGAAATCAGTTACCCAATAATAGTGATAAATGATTTAAGTTGTTTATATAAAAGAGACTCTTCTCCTAAAAACCATTCGGGTATAAATGAAAATTTTCAAATTGAAACAAATTATTCTTATAAAAATAACCAGAAAGAAAATATCACAAAATATTTCTTAATAGATGTCGTGACTCTAACAATGTTTGAAAAATTTATAGAAGAGTTAGAGTTAAAAGATATACACTTACTAAAAACCTGCCTCGCTTATGACCTAGAACAACAAGAACTAGAAATGGAGGCTAGATATTCAAATGAAACATCTCTAGACCCGTACGAATAGGCCAATGTATATAGCTAATATTAAATAAATCTTAAATAGATATTTAAATTTTTCATTGCTTTTTTTATTCTATCTGATATAATATAAGCACCTCTATTTATAGAGGTTGTAATAGGGAGTACACCTTTGGTGCACTTGTTACCAACCCTTTTCTGAAAAGTTGTTGAGGATTAATCAACAGCTTTTTGCTTTTCTAGGGCTATATTTAAAAAAACATCTTCATATAAGATATTTTTTAAAAATATAACTTTAATTAAATGCTATATCAATATATTTGTTAGGGTTTAGCAATTCTTTTTTTTGATGCCCATTTACCGGATGATAAGTAAAACATCTCCAATCGCTTCCTTTTTTCATTTCTGCACAAATAATTACTATTGACAACTCTTCACAATAAAACACTATATTCCCAGTAACCAAATGTCTTTTTATTTGCCGAATTTCTTTTGTCTCCAAAATATACCTTATAAAAAGTAAGTATTGGGCTCTTAGTGGGTTTATATTTTTTTTGCCCTTACCACACAAAAAATGTTGACAATCATCTTCTGAATTTAAAAAAAATATAACAGTTGGCCCTTCCGGTATTACAACTCTTTTACCTCTATACTCTTCTTGCAAATATTTAATATATTCTGCTTCAGTGCCTCCTTGAAGAAGTGGCGGTGTTTTTTCTATAGGCATACTATTCCAGGTTAATATTCCAGATATTAAACTTCTGCTCCGACGGAAACGAATTAATATCTAACCCTCTTTTTCCAATACGATCCGCTATATGACTAGAGATAATTTCTTTAGCTGACCCTGGTTTTTTCTGGAAATCATTCCAGTGATAACCGACAGCCCCACTAAAAAAATCTGCTATTTGAATAAATATATTTTCTTTAGAATCGTATGATTGAATATGCTTAATCGAAGAATTACATTTATTGAAATATATAAAATTATTCAAATAATCATTCAAATTTTTAATTCTTTCCTTTACTTTATTAGGTTTAAAGTCAGGAAAAATATAGTAATCAACATTATTTTTTATTCCATGGCTCATCAAAATATACATGAACTTATAAAAAGCTAGCTCTTTATCATCTTTGTGGTATTTTGCATAATCCACGCTATCTTTTTTCACAACTATACAATGAAACTGCAAATAATCACTCTTAAGTTGAATTAAATAGTCTGTTAAATCTTTTAAAAAACCCAACTTCTTATTGTCTGACTTAACCCACTTAATCTCACCAAGATAATTATGTTTATTTTTTATATCACAAATTTCCTTTTTTATTTCTGCAATTTTATCTCTATCAACAAAAAGGCCTCCTATTACCATATAAGGATTTTGAGGATTATCTATACTACTTTCATCTAAATATATATTTATTTGTCTTATTTTATCCATAAAAAATTTTCTCTTGTAGCTAAATACTAATCTTTTTTAAGAATTTTGTCTATCCGCCTGTATTAGGGACAAATGAATAAATAAAAATAATACATCTCCTTTTTGCATACTATTTTGTAATTATATATCTTTATACAATTAACTGCCATTCTCACGCTGTACGCCATTTTCATCTAAAAATATTATCACAACGTTTTTATTAAACCAAATAACTAATTTTGCAAGTTTTTGTAACTGATCAATAAAGTTTAAATAGGAAATGTTTTCAAATATTACATCTGATTTAGTTTTCTCCAGTTTACCCTTTTCATCTGGATGAAAATATTCACCATTAAGCCAATTGTCTAAATTATCGACGCTTTTTATTGTTTTATCATCTATCTTCAATGAAATACCATTAAACGGTGCTTCATCAGTCTTTTTTTCTAATATTACATTCCAGACTCTACGCACCTCTCTGATATTTTCTTTGATTTTCTCGTTTTTGGTTTGTTTATAAACTAGATTGCACATTTTGCCAAAATTATAATTACTGTCGTTCATTAAAAACGGTCTAAAATCCACCAAAAAAGAATTGACTATATTTCTTGGAATTTTTCTAGTATCATCAATTTTTACACCTTTACCTTCTATATAATTAAAAGAAAAACTAAACCCAATAAAAAAATCTTTGTTCTCTATAACTTTTTCAACTTGCTCATTAAAGCCTTGTAAATTTTGGATTAACTCGTCCATTTTTTTATAATTAGATCTGTTAAAAACTACCCCCAAATTTTATCAATCACATTCTTTATTTTAGCTTTATTTACTTCTATCAATTTCTGAGCTGAATCAATCAATCTTTTCTCTTCCTCAATCTCATCAACTATTTGCTTCTGTTTTTCAATAGAAACAACCGGGATCTTAATTGTTTTTATATCAATTAAATGTAAGTTGGTAATCGTTCCAGACTTCTTTTTGCCTACTGCCTGGCTATATGCCGAAGAACTATTTAAAAATAATTCCAAAAATTTAGGTAAAACAATTTCTTTATTTGGCTTCAATAAGCATAAGCTAACAAATATACTAAACTCCCAATCCCAGTCAATTAGCTTAGCTATGCCAATTGTTCCATTTTTTGAATATAAGACATCTCCTTTTTCCGGCCTACATCTTTTAATCAACTCCATGTGCTCTTTGCTAGAAATAAACTTTTTTGAATCATTGCTCTCTGTTATGTCTGTTACCCTTAAAAAAGGCACTCCCGTTTCTGTGTATTTTGGGGTGTGATGTGTGCCATCAGTAATTTTATGGCAAACATCTTTAAGTTCGGTTAATTTCCACTCAGGATCAACATCAAAACTTGGCTTCCAATTATTTATAATTTGTTCTGCACCGTCCACTATACTTTGATATCTATCAATTTCTTCAACTATTTTCTTTTGGGTGTCTAGGGGTGGTAATGGTATTTTAAATTTTTTTAACCATTCTGTGCTTAAATTCTTTTGAGCAATTCCACTGGCCGAACGTATACATTCACTTTCAAAAAGATCCGCATTTAGAACATGGAATAAGTAATCTAGTAAGACTTCATTTTTATTTAATAATCGAATACAACCAACCCTTTGATTTAACCCTGCTGGCAATAACTCTTTTTTAATTAAACCAACCCGACCAACATTACCAGTTAAAGAAACCAGCAGATCTTTCTCCTTTAGTAAACAGTCTTTAATTTGTAGTTCTAATTCTTCGGGATAAAATTTGGGGTTACTATCAATAATTTTTCCTTTTTGGACATTTGTAATTCTTATTATTCTAATTCCTTGCTCTGTATATTTCTCACTTTTAAAAGAATAGCCATTTAAGATCTTTGCTATAGATCCCAATTCCACCATCGGCCATTTAACGTTTGAATAGTCTACAGCCTCTCTATAGTTATCAATACTTAATTTGTACTCTCCTGATTTGGCAATAGTTTTTTTGTCTATATATAGAGCCTTTGCGCATTTTACCTTGCTTCCTTCTTTCCATTTTTTAACAACCTCTAAAGCCTCGGGCAACTCACTGCCACTAATTTCTTTTCTCTGCGCTCCTAGTCCGTAACCATCGTTGTCTACTTGAAAAAATAACACCTCTGTGTTTTTTTCAGCCCTCGCTCTATCAAAAAGAAGAATAGAAGTCTTTACTCCGCTATAAGGATTGAACACGCCAGCTGGTAAAGATACAACTGCCCAGAGATAATTATCCTCTACTAACATTTTTCTCAATTGTTTATAAGCAGTGCCAGACTGAAAAATAACCCCCTCAGGCACAACAACACCCGCTCTACCGCCTAGTTTTAGGTGCTCAGCAATATAATCGGAAAATAGTACTTCAGCTCGTTTAGAATTAACTCCAAACTTGTCATGAGGGACTATTCCACCTTTTGGACTCATAAAAGGCGGATTAGCTAAAATAACATCATATTTCTTACCCCATAAATTTTCATTTGAAAGAGTGTCATCTTCTGTGATATGCGGAGTCTTAAAACCATGTAAGTATAGATTTACTCTGGCAATTTTTGCCATGCCTGGATCAATCTCTATCCCGTGAATATTTTTAGCTAAACTCTGTATTTCATTTGGGCTTAACTTATTGTCTTGTGTTATATGTTTATAGGCTTCAATAAGAAAACCGGCGGTACCACAAGCTGGATCAAGAATTGTGTCTTCTTTTTGAGGGTCTACCGCATCAACAATAAACTCAATAATATTCCTTGGAGTTCTAAATGAACCTAAATCTCCTTGAACAGATAAAAAAGAGAGTAAATATTCAAAAGCATTGCCTAAGTTCTCACTATGCTTATAATCAAACTTATTTATTTCTCCCAAAAACATAGCAATTGTATCGGGTGCCCGGAAAGGCAAAAAGGCATCTTTAAAAATATCTCTAAACAATTCAGGTAAATGCTTTGCTTTAGATAATTTATGGATGCCTTCTATATATAAATCTGCTTTTTCTTGATTAGATAATTTACTATCAAACAACTTGTGCCAAGCGT
>JAQVGE010000044.1 GCA_028696935.1 Minisyncoccota bacterium
ATCTAAAGATGTAGGAAAAAGAAGTGAATCTGAAATAGAATCAGCAACTGAAATGTTATAAGGATTTGAAATATCAAGGGCATAAAGAGAAGTCGGTGATCCATCTACAACAAACAAATAATTCCCTGAAATTGCCATATCAGAAACAGATTGTGGAAAAATATTTTCTAAATAATCTACTGGTGAAGGATTATTTTTACTAGAAACATCTAATACAAAGAGTGATGTTCCAGTTCCGATATAAGCATAGTCGTTATCAACGACTAAGGCTGGATTTTGGAGGAAAGGAAACATTTCATCTTCAGCAAAGACTGAACTAAGAGATGGTTCTGGATCCTCAATTACTCTACCTTCTAAAAACAAAGATCCACCCCTAATAGTTATAGTCTTTGTCGGGTTATCTGTTCCTACCCCAACATTACCTGTATCAAAATAGATATTATTACCTGATTCAATCCAAGGAGATGAACCTCCAGATGGAAGTAAAACCGTACAATTTACTTCTCCCGGTAAACAAGTAGGATCTAGTGTTTCTCCTGGAGTATAAGGTGAAGCAATAGCAAAGATGTTTGCGTATGAACCAAAGAATAATAATAAGAAAGTTACAGAAAAGACCTTCAGCCAGTTCTGTTTTAGAAGATGAGTTAATTTTTTAGAAAGCATAGGTTTATTATAACATATATTTATTTAGAAAAATAGGTTTTTGGAGTGTTGAAAACTAGGTATTTATACTTCAATACAAAAAACACCCAAAGGGTGTTTTTTGTATTGAAGTATTTTCTATTTTCTATTTTCTATTTTCTATAATAGTATCCGCAACATTTCTAGGAACAATATCGTAGCGAACAAATTCCATAGTAAACCCTGCACGACCCTCAGTCATCGAGCGAAGATTGGTCATGTAACCGAACATTTCAGATAATGGAACAATTGCTTTAATTGCTTGATTCATACCACGAGTTTCCATTCCTTCAATGAGTCCACGCTTTGAAGAAAGACTTCCGGTAACATCCCCCATGAACTTCTCAGGAGTAACAACTTCGACTTTCATCATCGGTTCTAAGATAACAGGATTTGCTCTCTTACAAGCATCTTGGACAGCCATTGAAGAAGCAATTTTGAAAGCCATTTCATTGGAGTCAACATCGTGGTAACTTCCATCATAAAGATCGACAGAAACATTAACCATTTTGCAACCAGCCAAGACTCCCCTATCAAGACCCTCTTTGAATCCTTTTTCACAAGCTGGAATATATTCTTGAGGAATAACTCCACCTTTAATATTGTTAATGAATTCAAAATCTTTATCTCTTTTTGTATTCTTAGGTAAATCATCTTCATTAACAGATAAATCCATTGGCTTAATCTTGATTCTGACATGACCATAGTTACCGCGACCACCTGACTGTTTAATGTATTTACCTTCTGCTTCTGAAGTTCCTGTGATTGTTTCTCTGTAAGCAACTTGAGGGTTACCAACATTTGTTTCAACTGCAAACTCTCTTTTCATACGATCAACAATAATTTCAAGATGGAGTTCTCCCATTCCAGAAATAATTGTTTCATTTGTCTCATGATCAGTTGAAACTTTAAAGGTTGGGTCTTCTTGAGCAAGTCGAGATAGAGCCAAGCCCATTTTTTCTTGGTCAGCCTTAGTTTTTGGTTCAACTCGAAGAGAAATAACTGGCTCTGGAAAAACAATTTTATAAAGCTCAATTGGATTTGCTTCATCGCAAAGAGTATCTGAAGTAATTGTATCCTTAAGACCAACAGCGGCAGCAATTTCACCAGCAAAAACTTTTTTAACCTCTTCTCTGTCATTAGCGTGCATTCTTAGAATTCTTCCAATTCTCTCTTGACTTCGAGTTCGAGGATTATAGATATAACTTCCAGCAGTCAATGTTCCTGAATAAACACGGAAGAAAATTAATTGACCAACAAAAGGATCGGTCGCAACCTTGAAAGCCAAAGCAGAGAAAGGTTCAGAATCAGAAGCATGGCGTTCTATTTTTTCTTCAGTACTAGGGTCTGTTCCCATAATTGCAGGGATATCAACAGGGCTTGGAAGATAATCAACAACGGCGTCAAGAACCAATTGAACGCCCTTGTTTTTTAGAGCACTTCCAGCAAAGACTGGGAAGATATCATTAGCAATAACAGCTTTACGCATTAGAGCTTTTAGAGTTTTAATATCTGGAATTTTCCCATCAAAATACTCAGACATTATTACGTCATCCTGTTCAACAATTTTCTCAATTAATTCATTGTGATACTTTTCAGCTTCAGCAACAAGAGATTCCGGAATATCTTTTTCAATAATTTCATTACCCATTTGTCCTTCAAAATAGTAAGCTTTCATTTTGAGCAAATCAACAACTCCCTCAAACTTGTCTTCAAGTCCAATTGGGATTTGCATTCGAACTGCTTTTTTACTCAAACGATCAAGAATTGTTTTATATGAATGTTCAAAAGAAGCACCAGTTCTATCTAATTTGTTGACAAAACAAATTCTTGGGACCATTGCTTCATCGGCATAACGCCAGTTTGTCTCAGATTGAGGCTCAACACCAGCAACACCATCAAAAACAACAACCGCCCCGTCTAAAACTCGGAGAGAACGCTTAACTTCAGCCGTAAAATCAATGTGTCCTGGAGTGTCGATAATATTAAAACGGTGTTTTCTAGCAGGGTCGTTTTTTGAATCAGTTGGATTCCAGAAACAAGTAACAGCAGCCGAAGTGATAGTAATACCTCTTTCTCTTTCTTGTTCCATCCAGTCGGTTGCTGCTTCACCATCGTGAACTTCTCCAATCTTATGTGATAATCCTGTGTAAAAAAGAACTCGCTCACTGGTAGTTGTTTTTCCAGCGTCAATATGAGCAATAATTCCAAAATTTCTAACCTTTTCTAGTGGGTAATCTCTTTCCATAAATAATAGTCTTTAGGTTCTAGATTCTAGCGACTAGCCTAAAAATTAAAATTAAAAAAATAATTCTGATGTCTAACTGCTAGAAGAAAGAAATCAGTTAAAAATAAAACCTTTAAAGGTTTTCATGTATTTTGAAATATACAATAAATAATCTTTTTTTGCAATCAAAAACCCCATTTCTGGGGTTTTTGATTATTTATATTATTTCATCATTTCTCTAGTCTTGGGACCAACTACTCCGTCGGGAATTAAATTATTTGCTAACTGGAATGAAATAACAGCTTGTTTAGTTTTGGAGCCAAACTTACCATCTGGGATTCCAGAATCATAACCTATAGAATTAAGATAGGTTTGCAAGAAAACAACATCCTCTCCAGACATCCCTTGTCTTAGGGTTCTTTGGATAGTGTTTTGTAATTGCTCTTGATTATTTTCACTTGAAGTAGTTAGACAAGATCTTCCGGTTGATGGACTAAAGAGGAAACCTGGTTGGCAATCATTTGGTCTATCTACTTCTAGAGTCTGACATCTTTGTCCAGTTAGAGGGTTAAAGATGTGACCTGGAAGACAACCTGGTTGTTCTTCGGTTGGTACTGGGGTAACAACTGGAGTGGTCCTTCTTGAAGAATATGAACCAGAACTAACGATAGAGGATGGTCTTCTGATTGTGGTTTCTTCAAATAATGGATAGGTGTTTGATTCATACCATGGATTACCATTCCATTCCCACTGTGTTTCTCCGTTGTAAATGGGATGATCTTTGGTGTAGAGAGAGGAGAGGGTGGTAATTTCGGTTATTTGGGAAGAAGAAACATTTAGCTCATTAATAGGGTCTTCTTCAGAAACCTCATATTGTGCAAGACCAATACTACTTAAACCACTGTTGTCTCCTGATTGATTCCAGCCGGAATTAAAGATCCAGTCTTCAATTGTTTCTCCTTCGAGAATCATTATTGCTCCAATAAATCCACCAGCTATAGATTCAACTTCTTCTAAAATACCTAATATTCCTTCTTTCATTATTTCAAAGGTATCGCTACCAATTCCAGTCACTTGTCCAACAGAGTATGAATTATAAATGTGGTCTACCATATTCATTCCTATCAAACCACCAGATAGAGATCCCTCAACATTACCGCTTGAGTATGAATTAATGATTGTCCTCATTAAAAACTCACCAGAATTAAATCCAACTAGTCCTCCAGAAATTAATCCTTCGACATTCCCTTCAGCATAAGTGTTTTCGATATGACCTAGCATATTCATTCCTACTAGACCACCAAAACCAAAGCCTTCAAACATTGGCATTTCATAACTTCCAATAACATTACCAGTCGCGTAGGAATCCTCGATAGTGTCACCCATATTAACTCCAACTAAACCTCCCCCAACCATAGAAGCTGTCACTGTTCCTGTGGCATGAGAGTCAATAATAGTGAAAGGTAATTCATCCCCAATACTCGTTCCAACTAATCCACCAGCAAGTAGACCTTCAACATTCCCTTCGGCATAGGTGTTTTCGATGTGACCACCCATATTAAATCCTACTAAGCCACCGTAACCCAAAAATTCTGACATTGGCATTGGCATTTCATAACTTCCAATAACATTACCTGTCGCGTAGGAGTTTTCGATAGTATCACCCATATTCACTCCAACTAATCCTCCTCCAACCATAGAAGCTGTCACTGTTCCTGTGGCATGAGAGTCAATAATAGTGAAAGGTAATTCATCCCCAATACTCGTTCCGACTAATCCTCCAGCAAGTAGCCCTTCAACGTTCCCTTCAGCATAGGAATTTTCAATATGACCGCCCATATTCATTCCAATTAGACCACCGAAGGTGACAAATTCATTATTATAAAGTTCCTCTATCTCTAAAGCTAACTCAGGACCAACCCCTTCTAATATTTGATTCATAAATTCTTGATCAAAAGAAACATCACCGATGGCATAAGAGTTTATAATCTCACCATAATTATTATATCCAACTAATCCACCAGAAGTTGCTAGACCAAGAACATTACCTGTCGCATAGGAGTCTTCGATTGTGAGAGGTTCATTTTCTTCTATTATATTTACTTCTCCAATTAACCCTCCAGCATTCGACAATCCTAAAACACTTCCTGTGGCATATGAATCTACAATATAACCATTTTCACTATATCCAACTAAGCCACCAAAACCTCTTGGAGCATTCATTATAAGCACTTCGGTGTCCTCTAAACTTTCTAGACCTTCTAGAGCCATAGGTAGATAATCAGGACTTAAACTAACATTTCCAGTAGCATAGGAAGAAGTGATAGTATCTCCGTTGTTTTCTCCAACTAAGCCACCGACATTATTAATTCCTGTAACATTAGAAGACGAAAAAGAATTTAAAATAGTCTGTGGAAGTTCAGCATTATTTTGTCCAACCAAGCCACCAACATTATCCTCTCCTGTAACTTCAGAAGAAGAACTACTATTTTCAATGTGAGTGTCATTCGTCCTACCGACTAAACCACCTACATTCTCCTCTCCTGTAACCTGTCCAGAGGTAGATATGTTTAACAAAGAAGAACTAGTAACTGAACCAATAGCTCCTCCTGTTTGATCTTGACCTGATATATTTAGGTCAGTTAAAGTAAGATTTTGAATATTTATTTCATTCACATAACCAAATAGTCCAACTCCATCAAAATCTGGACGATTTATATACAAATTTGAGATAGTTTTATTGTTTCCATCAAAATGACCTATAAAATTAGCTCCGTAACCTTGACCTTCTGCTGTATCATAAGTTCCTCCTATAGGCATGAAACCATAATATTCACCCGTTCCTTCGCCTGTTTCGTTCCAAGAGGAAGTCATGGAACAATCTATATCTTGACCGAGCTTAAAATACAAACCTTGATTTAAATAAGGATAGCTTGTTTCTCCTCCTTCATCATGATAATTCATATCTTGCAATTGTGAGCAAGTATTAATTATAAAAGGCTGGAGTTCTGAGCCAGTCCCACTTGAAAAGTGGACCACAGGAGAATCAGAATAAGAAACATTAGGTGCTCCAATTAAAAAACTAACCAAAAAAACAAAAAGGAATAAAAACTTAAATTTCTTAAACATATTTATTTGTAATAAAATTTATAATATAAGGTAATTTGGACTAAATTACCTTTTAGTTTATCTGGTTTTATTATAACAAAAAGCCCTGCAAAAAAAAAGATATCCCCAATTACTTTGGGGATATCTTTTGGATGTTTTAGAAATTTTTTACCAAGTAAAGTGAGCAAAGGCTTTGTTCGATTCAGCCATTTTGTGAGTATCCTCCTTCTTTTTAACAGCTTGACCTTCATTATTAGAAGCTAAAATTAACTCCTCGGCTAATTTTTCGTGAATAGGAGACCCTTTCTTTCCTCGAGCTGCATTGATAATCCAACGCATAGCAAGAGCAACCCTTCTCTCTGGGCGAACTTCACGAGGCACCTGGTAGTTTGCTCCACCAATACGACGAGAACGAACCTCAACTAACGGTCCAGCATTTTTAATAGCTGTATCAAAAACCTCTAGAGGGTTTGGGTTACCTGTCTTTTCTTTTATAATATCAAATGCTTTATAAACGGCTTTTCTAGCAGTTTCTTTCTTCCCGTCCAGCATAATATTGTTTATAAACTTAGCAAGTTTTTGAGAATTATAGACAATATCAGGATTTACGATATTTGGATTTTTTATTTTTCTTCGCATCCCGTTAGAAGCAGATCGCGATCAATTCGCGAGTCTGATATATTAAGCTATTAATTTTTCGATAATTTATTTCCATAATTTTTTTTCTTTTTTAAATTGCGATCGCGGCTTCTAACGGGACGTATTTTTATTTAAAAATTTAGTAAATTATTTCGCTTTTTCTTTTGGAGTTTTTGTTCCATAACGACTTCTAGCTTGTCGACGCTTTTCTACCCCAGTTGTGTCCAATCGGCCACGAACAATATGATATCTAACTCCAATCAAGTCTTTAACACGACCTCCGCGAAGCATCACAACAGAGTGCTCTTGTAGATTATGTCCTTCACCTGGAATATAAGCAGTAACTTCCATGCCGTTTGTTAGTCTAACACGAGCAATTTTCCGGAGAGCTGAGTTTGGTTTCTTTGGAGTTGTAGTTGAGACTTTAGTACAAACACCTCTTTTAAAAGGAGATGAATAAAAAACTGGTTTATTATGAATTGAATTAAAACCACGAGCCAAAGCAACAGCTTTAGATTTTTTTACAATTTTCTTTCGGTTTTTTCTAACTAATTGATTGATTGTAGGCATAAAATAAATAAGTAGCCATGTAATGACTAGTGAAAGTACTTTACTATATCTCCCCCAAAAAAGCAATACCCACAACCTTAGTTGTGGGTATTTGTCTTCCTAGACTTCAAACTTCTCATTAATATGACCTTTCTTAACAGTGATTGGGTCTGAGGTGTGAACCAAGGTATAACTTTCATCTGGATTCTTGTTTTCAATCTTGGCATAGTAGGTGCCATTTGGAATCAGACAGTAGTAACGGCCAGTTTTGTCAGCTACTTTGTGCATAACCTCATTTTCACTACCTGCAAAGAAGA
>JAQVGE010000045.1 GCA_028696935.1 Minisyncoccota bacterium
TTGAAATTAATTTTATTTCAAAAGATGCTACTCTCATCTCCCGTGATCTCAATGGTTATCCTCATTATATGCTGAAAGAAATTGAAGAGATTGAGTCCGTTGTTCGACGATTAATGGTTACTTTCCATCCAGAGGATAAATTCCTTTTTGATAAAGACCTTTTGGAGACTCTCAAAGAAAGTGACAGCATAATCTTTATTGCTTGTGGGACAAGCTATCATGCTTCTTTAATTGGGGCACGTTACTTCCGCCACATTGGCAAGAATGCTTCTGTTTTTATCGCCAGTGAGTGGGCATTCTATCCCCAAATTATGGGCGAGAAACCATTTATTATTATGCTTTCCCAGTCAGGTGAAACCGCTGACTTAATTCACGCTTTAAAAGTTGCTCATGAACACGATTTAAAAATGCTTCTAATTACAAATGTTCAAGGTTCAACTTTAGAAAGAGCCGCTAACTACTCTATATTCTTAAACGCTGGATCAGAAATTTCCGTGGCTTCTACTAAAGCTTATTCCGCTCAAGTGGCTGCCCTTGCTTTATTAACTAATTCTTTGCAAAATCGGCATAACGTAATTCGTGATTTAAATGAAAGTTGTTCAGTTATTTCTGAAATTCGCACTTCCCATAAATCAGAAATTGAAGCGATGGCGAATAAGTTAAAAAATAGTAAAGATATTTTCTTCCTTGGCCGAGGATATGATTACGATCTTTCTCTCGAAGCCTCTTTGAAGTTAAAAGAAATTAGTTATATTCACTCCGAAGCAATTCCGGGAGGAGAATTAAAACATGGCCCCATCGCTCTTGTTGAACCAGGCACGCCTTTTATTGTCTTTGTTACTGATGATGTTACTGCTTTAAGCATGAGGAACAACATTCAGGAAATTAAAGCTCGTGGAGCAGAAGTGTTTGTAGTCACCACAAAAAAACTCGCGCTTCCTGGTGACTATCTTGTGGTTGGCGATTATCGTCGCTATTTATCGAGCGTTGCCATTTCTTCTATTGCCTTCTATTTTGCCTACTATGTTTCTTTGAAAAAAGGACTCAATGTTGATAAACCTCGCAATTTAGCGAAAGCTGTTACTGTCGAATAATATTCTATTATCCTGTATAATTACGATAAGAAAGAGAGGACACTCTTATGGTCATTACGATTATCGCGGATGTGTTGGGAAAACCAAATAACGGGACTACTCTCGCCGCTTTAAATCTCATCAATTCTTTAAAAAGTAAAGGGCATGATGTTCGCGTCCTTTGCTGCGATAAAAACTATGCCAATCAAGAAGGGTATTTTATTATCCCTACCCTCAATTTTGGCATCTCTGGAGGCTATGTAAAAAAGAATGGTGTAGCCCTCGCCAAAGTCGATGAGAACATTCTTCAAAAAGCTGTTGAAGGAGCCGATATAGTCCATTCAATTCTGCCGTTTTCAGCTGGACGAGCCGCGGCCCGATACTGCTTGAAACATAATATTCCATTTACTAGCGGATTCCACGCCCAAGCGGAAAATCTTAGCAACCATGTTTTCATGATGAATTTTCCTTTAGCTAACTCTGCTATTTATCGCAATTTTTGGTCGCATTATTACTGTATGTGCGACGCTATTCATTATCCTACTTCATTTATTCGTGACTATGTTCATCGTTACATGAATGGCCCCGTTCCTTACGCGATTTCAAATGGTGTTGATGCTTCTTTGTTTAATTTGTCAATTCGCAAAGAAAAGCCGACTGAATTCAAGGATAAATTTCTCATCGTTATGTCTGGCCGCTATTCTGCTGAAAAAAAGCAGATTTTACTTCTTAAAGCCGCTTTGTTGAGCAAGCATAAAAAAGAACTTCAAATTGTCTTAGCAGGTAGTGGACCTAAAGAGAAAAAACTTCAAAAGTGGATCAACCATCACATGAAAGAAAATCCGGCAATTCTTAAAACTTATAAACACGAAGAAATAAATCAAATCCTTGGATGTGCTGATTTGTATGTTCACACTTCACTAATTGAAATTGAAGCTATTTCTTGTTTGGAAGCGTTATCTTGTGGGTTAGTACCGGTCATATCGAACTCCCCGAGAAGTGCAACTAGTCGATTTGCCTTGGGACCAGAATCTTCCTTCAACTATCGATCTGCTCGCGATTTAGCGAGAAAGATTGATTGGTGGATTGAACACCCCAAAGAAAAAGCTAAAGCCTCAGTTCAATATAGTAACTTCGCTAAACAATTTGAGATCAATTTATGTATGGACCGAATGGAACAAATGCTCATCGAGACATATCAGAGATTTGATGGTCAAAAACCTTGGCTAAAAGCAAAACACTAACACGAAAAAGTTGAAAATTAGGTGGGATTTTCCACCTTTTTTATTTGATTAAATCCGTGGTTTATTGATTAATCCTATCCTTTATTCTAGAATAAAAACCATGAATAAGAAATTAAGCATCCCCATTTTACTTATTAGCGTTTTTTCTCTCGTTGCTTGCGAGAATGAAAAAGTCATCTCCACTAATGAGGCTAAAACTATTTTAAACGGCATTTATGATGCTCAAAAAACGGTTGACAACAATACCTTGGTTTTTTCTTATGATTACGATAGTTATCAATCTGTCACCTCTAACGGCGATGAAATGACTGAATCAATATCTACATTCATCAGCTATCCCGACTATTATTTCTATTTCAAAAATGTCGTTAAACTAAACGATCAATTAGTGGCTGATAATATGGCCTATACTTTTCTAAGAGAAGGAACTTTTTATATTGCTACGCAAGAATATCACGATGGTGTGTATATTCGGGGATACACAGCATACGACAATTTCGACGATAGTGATTCATTCATTTATTCCCTTTACGTGAGTTTTTACATTACTGCATATAAAGGAACTGACTATAAATATGATTTATTAAATGACCAATATGGGTTATTAAGTGACTCATTCAATTTAAATTATGATTATGTCAATATAAAAACAACTTCCTCATCAAATGATTCTTTAAGAATAAAATATCGGACCATTTCATCTTCTAAGGTCGTGAAAGTTGGTCAATATTATTGGAAAGATAATTTTCTTAAAGAGATCAAGACCGAGTATTCGGATGATTTGGAATATGACAAGACAACCGCTAAGTTTGATGATGATATCAAATATTTATACCCTAATTTAAGCAACTATACTCTAGCCTCAAAAAATTAATTGATAATGTGGTGCATCTGTTTTGTCATCTCTTCATCTCATGGTATAATAAGACCATACTAAGGAGATTTAATATGGAATTAAAAGGTTCAAAAACCGAAAAAAACTTACAGATTGCCTTTGCTGGAGAATCTCAGGCAAGAAATAAGTACACTTACTACGCGAGTAAGGCCAAAAAGGAAGGGTACGAGCAAATCGCTGAGCTTTTCTTAGAAACCGCTGAAAACGAAAAAGAACACGCGAAACTTTGGTTTAAATACCTCCATGGTGGTGATATTCCAACAACTGTTGACAATTTAAAAGATGCGGCTGAAGGTGAACATTACGAGTGGACCGATATGTATAAACACATGGCGGAAATCGCTAACGAAGAAGGCTTCTACGAGATCGGCGCTAAATTTGAATTAGTTGCTGCGATTGAAGCCAAACACGAAGAGAGATATCTCAAACTTCTCGAAAATGTTAAAGAAGGTAAAGTCTTCATTGCTCCTGATGTCGTGGTTTGGAAATGTCGTAACTGTGGTCATCTCCACATCGGAAAAGATGCCCCTGCCATTTGCCCGACCTGCAATCACCCAATGAGTTATTTTGAACTCAGAGCTGTTAATTATTAATAGTTAATTGTCTGAAATTGACTCCGCAAATAGTGTGGAGTCTTTTTTTATTCCTTTTTATAAAAAGAAATACAGAAAAAATAGTCGAAAAACCAAATATTTGCTCTTTTTAAAATAGGGCGCTTAAAAGGACTTGCAATTTTTCTTTTTTTCTTTAATAATATTTAAGCGCTTAGCAAGTGGACCATTGGTGTAGCGGTTAACATGTCTCCCTGTCACGGAGAAGACCACGGGTTCGATTCCCGTATGGTCCGCCAGCGCTTTAGTTGATGGTCTGGTAGCTCAGGTAGTAGAGCAGTAGACTGAAAATCTACGTGTCGGGAGTGCAAATCTCTCCTAGACCACCATGTTGTTATTTATACGCACTATCTCATTGTGCTCAAGTTCATATACATCTTTTCTAGAGTCTTTTATCAAAATCTTTTGTGCAGTATCAAAATATTGCACATTTTTTAAATAAAAAAGAGAGATATTTCAATCTCTCAGCTGCGCCTGTTTACAGGTTCCCTTTGGGCAACGTTATTAACCAAACGAAGATGGTGCTTTCGCAACCAAATTATAGTATTGTTTCTTTGAAAGACAATAAAGCTTCAGTTGTTTTGATTAATAACTATTTGTTCCTTTTTGTTAAAAGCTGGCATAATTCTTTTTTAAAAAGAAGTTCAGGGTCCGAAACTTAATTCGGTTCATTGCGTGAACTTCAACATTATATTAGCATGCAATTTACATAGACTTTGATGTTTTTCATCAATTGAATAAATAATTGTCAAAAATATTTTATTTTAAGTAGTGTTAATATCTTTTAATGTTTTTTCAAACTGATCCAATCCCAATAAAAGCCAACATTTTTTTGTATTAATGGTAGAGGAACATTTATTCTTCTAGAAAGGGAAAGTATGACCAAAAACAAACATCTGGCGAAACTATTAGGTTTCATTCCAGCCATTGCTCTTCTTGTCTCATGCAGCTTTGGCGCTACATCTTCAGATACAGTTGTCGAAGATTTGACTTACACCACGATGAGCATAAATCCAAGTATTGCATTAATGGTAAATGCTCAACAAAAAATTAGAACTGCCTTTGCTCTTAACGGAGATGGCGAAATGGTAATGTTACAATTAGAATTAGAAGGAAAAACATTGCAACAAGGCGTGACACAAATCGTTGATGAAACTATTGATTTAAATTTCATTAGTGGAGAAACGGTGGATCCTGACGTTGAAGTCGATGTTCTTAGTAATCAAACGGCCCTTCAAAGTCAAACACAAACGCAATTGCAGACTCATTTAACAAATGCGTTTACAAACAAAAACATCCAAATTCAAACGCGAGCACGAACCTACACTCAAGCTGAATTGGATGAAGCTAGTGAAAAAGGCGTGACGCCACTTCGACTAGAATTGATGAATAAAGCAATGATTGGACAAAATGATTTGCTAGAAGAAGAAGCACTAGAATTAGATATGAAAGGCTTACTCAATTGCGTTAAACAAGGAAAAGGCAATCTTTATCGAATTGCTAGTACCCTTGGTCAAGCATTTCTTGATGAACGAAAAGCAATTCACGATTTATATCGCGATGATATTCTCGCATTAAAAGAAGCGATAGCCACTGCAAAAATCAACGGAACGCCTTACGAAGATTTAGAGCAAGACTTAGCTGACTTAAGACAAGAAATGATTGATGCCATGCAAGCATTAATTTCGAATTATCGTCAACAAACAGTAACCGCTCGTGAACAATGGCAACAAGAAGCACAAACACGAAAAGGCGATAACTCAGGAAATCCTGAAGGTCCAAATGCAGTAATTATAAACTAATTATTGCTGCCATTTCTTCTTTTTAAGCTGGCTAAGGTCAGCTTTTTAAAAAAATTAAAAGCCATCATTATTTGTTACTCTTAATCCTCTGTCAATTTTTTTGATATCTTTAACGACTTTTTATTTATTTCTTGTTGCCTTTACTATTGAAAAACAACAAATTAACATCTCTACAAAGTAAAAGAAAAGGATAATCTTGCTTTTTCTTGTTAAGCAAGGCCATTAACGATAAAATAACAATATGGAAAAAAAGCATGTCATTACTGAAACCAATAGTCGTTTTTTCGTTTTGAGAGACGCTTATTTATTTGATTGGGAATTATTAGAAGAAAAATCTTCCGGAGAAAAAGTTGAGTTATTTTTGCAAAGAAACAACGAAACAAAACACTACTCAAAATTGATTGAAATCGAAAAAGCATATTACAAGATATCATCTGTGCCAATGTGGTCACTATTTATATTAACTGGTTTAGCATTTTTCTTTTTGACCCTTTATTTAGTGATGAATTTTTTGGCTCCTGATAGCAATGAACTTCTATGGCTTTTAGTAGCTCTTTTACCTGGTATTCTTTCCGCAAGCGGCATTGGAGTTTTGGCTATTTTAAGAACCCGTCAATCACTGAAATATGCTTCTAATCGTGAAGAAAGATACAATTCATACTTAAGCAAGGTACAGGAACTGAAAAATGAAGAAGTGCGAAACTAAAACTTGGAAGGTCGTTCAAAAGAATCTCGAAAAAGAAATTGCCAATCGCGAACATTTTGGCTGGGAATTTGTTTCCAACTCGTTAAACAATAATGGTGCTTTTGTCTATTTGGTCATGAAAAGAGACCGTAATAATCCAAACTATCGTCGCCTCCGCTCTTTAAGTTTCCAATCTCGTGTTATTGGAACAACTTTTCCCTTCTCTTTCATTGTTTGGACGATTGTCGGATTAGCTTTTTTGATTCCTTGGCTCTTTTTGCAGGCCTATAGCTATATGATATTTCTATTAATCATCGCCTTATTTTGCTTTTCAATCGCACTTTTTATCTTGCTTATTTTTGTTTTTACTCGAGGCAAAAAGAGTGCTTTGTTAAAAGAACTATATTGCGAAGGAGATGAATTGCTTGGCAAATTGAAGGTTAAACCAACCGATAACAACATCATGAAACCAGGGCCTGAAAGCTATCACATCAGACAACTAATCGTTTCCAAAAACAGCGAAAAGAAAAGTAATTGATTTTTCTTTTAATCAATAAAACTAATATCGAAAGCAACTCTAAAAATTTTAGAGTTTTTTTCATATTCATTGACTTTGTTAATAATAATTAGTAACAATTATAGATACTATAAATGAAGAGTACTTCATTAGGAGGTAAACAATGCTCAAACTTGTTCATATTAACAAAGACTATCCTCTCAAGGATCAACCAACCGTCCATGCTTTACAGGATGTTACGATAAATTTTCGCCGCAATGAATTCGTGGCTATTTTAGGCCCATCTGGATGTGGTAAAACCACATTACTAAATATTACGGGTGGTTTAGACCGTTACACTAATGGAGATCTCATTATCGAAGGAAGATCAACCAAACAATATAACGACCGTGATTGGGATACCTATCGCAATCATTCTGTCGGATTTGTTTTTCAATCATATAATCTTGTTAGCCATCTCACTGTTTTAGGCAATGTCGAATTAGCCTTAACCATCGGTGGATATAAAAAAGCCGAAAGAC
>JAQVGE010000046.1 GCA_028696935.1 Minisyncoccota bacterium
CTGGTCGTTTACAGAAGAAGTTCCCAACATGATTGAGAAATTCAAAGAGCAGAACCCAGATTTTGATTATGAGATTAAAACTACTGTTATTGCAACCACAGATGGAGCATATCAGCCAGCACTGGATCAAGCACTTGCAGCCGGAGGTGCTGACGCACCGGATATCTATTGTGCAGAATCAGCTTTTGTCCTGAAATATACACAGGGTGATGCAAGTCAGTTCGCTGCTCCATATTCGAGCCTTGGTATTGATGTTGATACAGCAACAAAAGATGCAGATATTGCTCAGTATACAATGGATATCGGAACAAATACAGACGGAGAACTTGTAGGACTTGGATATCAGGCTACAGGTGGTGCTTATATTTATCGTCGTTCTATCGCAAAGGATGTATTCGGAACCGATGATCCAGCGGAAGTCAGCAAGGCAATCGGAGGTGGCTCAGGAAGCTGGGATCAATTTTTCGATGCAGCAGCTAAGCTGAAAGATAAAGGTTATGCAATTGTATCTGGTGACGGAGATATCTGGCATGCAGTAGAAAACAGCTCAGATACTGGCTGGATTGTAGATGGAAAATTGAATATTGATCCAAAACGTGAAGCATTCTTAGATTTATCCAAAGAATTAAAAGACAATGATTATCACAATGATACACAGGACTGGCAGGATGCATGGTTCGCAGATATGAAGGATGAAGGAACAAAACCAGTATTCGGATTCTTTGGTCCTGCATGGTTGATTAATTATGTACTTGCTTCCAACTGCGGTGGAGAAAAAGCAGGCGAAGGCACTTTTGGTGACTGGGCAGTTTGTGAGCCTCCAGTTGGTTTCTTCTGGGGTGGAACATGGGTACTTGCAAATAAAGATACCGATAAGAAAGAAGCAGTTGGAAAGGTCATTAACTGGATTACACTGGATTCTTCTGAAACAGGTCTTCAGTATTACTGGGCAAATGGTACCATGGAAGAAGGTACAGCCGGAACAAAGGATGCTGTTGCTTCTGGAACAGTTATGGCAAAATCAGACGGATCAGTGGATTTCCTTGGTGGACAGAATATGTTTGATGTATTTGTTCCAGCTAATACCTATGCAAATGGTAAGAATCTGACTCAGTATGATGAAACCATCAATCTTTACTGGCGTGATCAGGTACGTGAATATACCTCTGGAAACAAGACACGTGACGAAGCAATTGAAGCATTTAAACAGCAGGTTGCAGATAACCTGGATGTAATTGTAGAGTAAAATAAGATAAAAATAACTTTTAAATAACGGATGGGGCGATTGATTTACTTCGACCGCCCCATTTATTTCAACGACTATCAAGGAGAATAGCATATGAAAAGAAATAAACTCAGCTATGCAAAATATGGCTACATATTTAGCATTCCTTTTGTGGCCGCTTTCCTGATTTTTACATTGTATCCGATTATTTACACCATTATTCTTGGCTTTACGGACTTCAAAGGATTGGGTACCACTACATTTCATTTTCTGGATAATCCATTTCGGAATTTTCAGATTATTTTGGCAAATCCTTCTTTTCAGAAGGCTTTGTGGAACACCGTGTTTATCTGGGTAGTCAATTTTATCCCGCAGATTTTTCTGGCAATTCTTTTGTCAGCATGGTTTACCAATGGGCAAAGAAAGATTAAAGGTTAGGGTATATTTAAGGTCATATTCTATATGCCGAATATCATTACAGCGGCAACGGTTGCCATTTTGTTTGGTGCATTGTTCGGCTACCCGATGGGACCGGTTAACGACCTGTTTACAACATTGGGATGGAGCGAAAAACCGATTTACTTTCTTCAGAATAAATGGGTAGCAAGAGGAGTCATTGCATTTATACAGTTTTGGATGTGGTATGGATATACCATGATTATTCTTATTTCAGGAATTCTCGGAATTAATCCGGAATTATTTGAAGCAGCACAGATTGATGGGGCTACGAATTTTCAGAAGTTTATATATGTTACCATTCCCAATTTAAGGACCATATTGATTTATACTCTGATTACCAGCATGATCGGTGGATTGCAGATGTTTGATATTCCAAAATTGTTTGTACAAAACAGCGGACCAGATAGTGCAACCCTCACTACCAGTGTATTTATTTATAATCAGGCTTTTAGCGGAAGTTATCTATATAATCGTGCTTCAGCAGCAAGTATGATTATGTTTTTGATTATTTCTGTATTGTCCGGTATTGTTTTTGTCCTGATGCAGGATAAATATGATGTTAAGGAAAGGAGACAGATCAAGAAAATACAGAGAGAAATGAAACAGAAAAGTCGGAATGGAGGGAATATATGAAACAGAAAACTTCAATAAGTGTAATAAAAATAATCATATATATCGTATGTATATTCCTGGCAATACTCAGCATCATGCCGTTCTGGATCATGCTTGTAAATGCGACCAGAAGTACAACACAGATTCAGCAGCATGCAATATCTCTGCTGCCATCGGGTCATTTGATGAATAACTTGAAAATATTGACCGGTAAAAGTTTTAATCCAATTAAAGGGTTTATTAATTCCATGATTATTTCAAGTGGGGCAACAGCCTGTGCAGTATATTTTTCAACATTAACGGCCTATGCGCTTGTTGTATACAACTGGAAGCTTAGACAGCCGTTTTTTACCTTTATTATGGCTGTATTGATGATTCCTACACAGGTAGTAAGTATTGGTTTTTATCAGTTCATGTATCAGATTCACATGACAAATAACTTTTTGGCATTAATTCTTCCTTCAATTGCAGCCCCTGCGACGGTATTTTTTATGCGTCAGTTCATGATACCTTCGCTTCCGATTGATATTATTAATTCTGCAAGAATTGATGGCTCAGGAGAGTTTTATACCTTTAACAAGATTGTTTTGCCGATTATGAAACCGGCGATTGCAACGCAGGCAATTTTTACTTTTGTATCCAGCTGGAACAACCTTTTTCTTCCGTTGATTCTGTTAACTCAGCAGGATAAATATACCATGCCTATTATGGTAAGCTTATTAAGGGGTGATATTTATAAAACAGAGTTTGGTGCTGTTTATATGGGACTGACACTGACCGTTCTTCCATTGTTTTTTGTATACTTCTTATTATCAAAATACATCATTGCAGGTGTAGCTCTTGGTGGTGTGAAAGGGTGATAAATAATGAAATTCTTTTGTATGGATAATGTATTTTTTCGTACAATTAGTAAAATAGTGGATCTTTTTTGGCTTAATCTGCTTACTTTAATTTGCTGTCTGCCGGTTATTACAGCCGGCACTGCATTGACAGCAATGTATCAGGTGCTATTTCGTATAAAAAGCAATCAGGAAGGCTATATTACCAGAGATTTCTTTCATGCGTTTCGGCAAAATTTTAAAAAAACAACGTTTGTCTGGTCAGCAGTCCTGCTTATTTTACTGTTTTACTGGATTGATCTTAGTGTTCTCCGTTCCTATATGACAGATACTTATCAAACTTTAGGAACTGTGATAAAAATCGGAATATCCATAATCATGATGGTGTTATTCATGGGGTTATCCTATTTCTTCCCGCTTTCGGCCAGATATGAAAATAAGACCAGGACAACGGTGAAAAATGCATATTTGTTTGCATGTGCATATTTTCCTCAGACCCTGTGCATGATGTTGATTTATATTTTTCCGTTTGCACTTATGATGCTTTCAAATTATTTTATTTTATTTTGGTTTTTATTTGGATTAAGTTTTCCGGGTTACTGCTGCTGTAGTTTGCTTACAGGTATCTTTGGTCGGACAGAGGAAAGATTGCTTCAGGAGGAATAAAGAATGGTCAGCAGACTTTTGTCGAATAAGAAAAAAATAGCAGTTTTTGTTGTGATACTTTTCATGGCTATGTATTTGATTAGAAGTCTGTTCTCAGCAAGAGAGATCAATCAGGTCAACATTATGATTTTGGATCAAAATGTATCTGCTCAGGAAATAGAAAATTGGCAGCAGGATTTGTCCGAAAAAATTCCTTTGAAAAAATTGCATGAAGTAATTGGAATTCATTCCTATTCCGAGGAAGATGAAAACAGTATGCAGGCTTTTTCAGTTCATCTGATTTCAGATGACGTAGATATCATCATAGCTCCAAAAGATATTATTTTGCAATTGATGGAAAATAATTATCTGGTATGTTATGGTACCGATTCGGCAACTGACTTTTATGCTGATTTTGCTAAAGAGCAAAAATTATATAAAGGTACGGATGTGTATGCCATTCAGATGGGAGAAAACAGCAGATATCTTCGCATAACAAAAAATAAAGAAAAAGAAATGTATTTGGCGGTAACTGTCAAAAAGAAAAATGATGAAAATCTGAAAACTGCGGCAGAGTATTTTCTTGAGGAATCGGATATAGGAGAGTAAAGATGATTTATTTGGATAATGCAGCAACTATGTCAATGCTTCCAAAAACAGTTCAGGAAATGGAACCATTTTTCTATCAGGCTTTTGCAAATCCTTCTGGCAGCTATAGTCAGGCGCGGCTGGCAGCGGGAAAAATCAATCAGTCAAGAAAAGAAATAGCTGAGATTCTGAATGCCGATGAAAATGAAATTTATTTTACTTCAGGCGGCAGCGAATCTAATAATCTTGCAATCAATGGATTTGTAAAAGCAAATTCTTTAAAAGGAAAACATCTGATTGTATCCTCCATTGAGCATCCGTCAGTATTAAAGGTATGTGAGAACCTGAAGCAGGAAGGTTATGAGATATCTTATGTGAAAGCGGATAAAGAGGGCATGATATCACCGGATGAAGTCAGCCGGATGATCCGCAGGGATACCATATTGATTTCTGTAATGCATGCAAATAATGAAATTGGAACAATAGAACCTGTCATGGAAATTGGACAGATTGCTGAAAAAAACCAGATTGCTTTTCACTCAGATTGTGTACAGGTAATAGGGCATAGAAAACTGGATGTCAAGAAATGGAATGTAGACATGATCAGTGCCTCTGCGCATAAATTCAGGGGTCCAAAAGGAATCGGGTTTTTATATATCAAAAAGGGTGTCAGAATAAAGCCGGAAATTTTTGGCGGTGAACAGGAAAGAGGGCTTAGGTCCGGAACGGAAAATGTTGCAGGTATTGTGGGAATGAAGGCAGCCTTAGTTGAAATGAACCATCATATTGTGGAGTCAGAAGAGTATATTCTGAATTTGCAGAATGATCTGGTGGAAATGCTTTTTAAGAAAATTCCAAATATTCAGATCAATGGATCAATGGAAAAAAGGCTGCCTGGAAATGTTCATTTCAGCATTCCCGGAATATCCGGAGAAAAACTGCTGATGTATCTGGATATGCATGGAATTTGTGCATCCGGAGGATCAGCATGTTTGAATCCGGGAAGAAAGCCTTCCCATGTGTTAAAGGCAATCGGACTGCAGGAGGACTGCATTGAGGGATCGGTAAGATTCAGCCTGTCAGACCAAAATATGTGGGATGAAATAAAATATACTGTTTCTGTTATAGAGGAAAACTGGGGAAAATGCATAAAAAAATGATGAATTAAAGGAGACAAGATGACTCAGCTAGTAGAAAATAAGGAATTAATTCAGACATATAAACAACGGGCAGAGAAGCTGGTGGCTCAGATGACTCTTGAAGAAAAGGTTTCCCAGATGCTTCACGATGCGCCGGCCATTGAACGGCTTGGGGTGAAAGCATATAATTGGTGGAATGAAGGTCTGCATGGAGTGGCAAGGGCCGGAATTGCAACGATGTTTCCACAGGCAATTGCACTTGCTGCATCTTTTGATGAAGATATGATGGAGCAGGTTGGTGATGCCATTGCAACGGAAGCACGTGCGAAATTTAATATTCAGCAGCAGTATAATGATACCGATATCTATAAAGGCCTGACCATGTGGGCACCGAATGTTAATATTTTTCGTGATCCAAGATGGGGAAGAGGCCATGAAACCTATGGGGAGGACCCTTGTTTAACCTCTAAACTGGCGGTTCGCTTTACGCAGGGAATTCAGGGCCATGATCCATATTACTTAAAGGCAGCAGCCTGTGCCAAGCATTTTGCAGTTCATTCAGGACCGGAAGCGCTGCGGCACCAGTTCAATGCGACAGTATCTGCACAGGATTTATATGAAACTTATCTCCCGGCATTTCATGCATTGGTCAAAGAAGCAAAAGTTGAAGCAGTTATGGGTGCCTATAATTCTGTAAACGGTGAACCCTGCTGCGGAAGCAAAACTTTACTTACGGATATTCTCAGAAAAAAATGGGAATTTGAAGGTCATGTAGTATCAGACTGCTGGGCAATCAAGGATTTCCATGAAGGACATAAAGTAACGCAAAATGAAGTAGAATCTGTTTCACTTGCGGTAAATAATGGCTGTGATATCAATTGCGGAAATATTTTTGTGTATCTTGTACAGGCAGTAAAAGAAGGCAGGGTTACAGAAGAACAAATCAATCAGGCATGTAGCCGCTTATTTACAACAAGAATGAAGCTGGGATTATTTGAAAATCCTGAAAAAGTTTCTTTTAGCGACATTCCTTATGAAACGGTAGATTCTCCGGAAATGAAGAAGCTGAATCTGGAAGTAGCCAAAAAATGTCTGGTTCTTCTTAAAAATGAAAAGGACCTTTTGCCACTAGATAAAAATAAAATTAAAACAATCGGAATTATTGGACCAAATGCCAACAACCGGAAAGCGCTGCAGGGTAATTATGAGGGTACTGCATCCAGATACATTACACTGCTGGAAGGATTTCAGGATTATCTTGGAGATGATGTAAGAGTACTTACATCTGAAGGATGTCATTTGCACAAAAAAAGTGTTGCTGCCCTTGGAAGGGAAAATGACAGAATTTCTGAGGTAAAAGAGGTCTGCCGCCTGAGTGATGTTGTGATTGCCTGTCTTGGGCTGGATTCAAGCCTGGAAGGCGAAGAAGGCGATGAAGGCAATGAATTTGCAAGCGGCGATAAGATGAATCTTGAATTGCCGGGGCTTCAGGAAACTTTGTTAAAAACCATTCATGAATGCGGAAAACCAGTTATTCTGGTGGTAATGTCGGGAAGTGCATTAAATCTTCAATGGGCAGATTTACATATTCCGGCAATTATGCAGGGATGGTATCCGGGTGCCATGGGAGGAAGAGCAATTGTAGAAATGATTTTTGGAGAATGTGTACCGGAAGGAAAGCTTCCGATTACCTTTTACCGGACTTCCGAGGAACTTCCGGAATTCACGGATTATTCCATGAAAGGCAGGACTTACCGCTATCTGGAAAGAAGCCCGCTTTATCCGTTTGGTTATGGTCTCTCCTATACAAAGTTTGAGTTT
>JAQVGE010000047.1 GCA_028696935.1 Minisyncoccota bacterium
GCTTTGGTTGTTGTTTTATTTTTGTTTCGAACAAATAGTTTGAGTTTAACTTCATCTATTAATACTCTTTCAGTTGAAGACGTTAAATTCAACTCAAGTCTGTATTGTTTTCCTAAATACTTATAGGATTCGCCACTCATATATTCATGTTTTACATCATTATCTTTTTTTGTTTGACTGAACCTTCCTATACGATTTTGTATCCAATTAGATTTAGAATCAATAAACTCATATATTTTTTCTAATGATACATTTGGATTTGCCGATACCGTGATAGAAAAGTCAGGTCTTACAGTGAGATTTATATTTTTTACATCTTTTCTTATCAGTTCAAATTCAATCGCCTGACCTTTTCCAACTTCAAGTCTATGCGTTTCCATGTGAATCACTTCCTTAATATCTTCTTAATGCAACTGTCTTGATATCATTAATAATTTGATCAATTTTCGTAAAACTTAATCCCGG
This sequence comes from Minisyncoccota bacterium, assembly GCA_028696935.1. Next base: position 466 of record JAQVGE010000047.1, read on the forward strand.
TAAAGATGATTTTTTCAAGCTGTACAAATACTCATCTATCTCTGCAGATATCTTTTTATGCACATCAGGATTATCGTGCCAATCTACTTTTGTGTTTTTCGTCAAGATATTATCCATTTCAATAGCCATATCTGCGAGTAGATTCTTATAATCTTCATCATCTTCCATACCGTCTGCAAATGACTCTGTAGAAAGTGAATCCTTAAGTACACCATAGAAAGCTTGAGCATCATTATTATGTTTAATCTTAATTGGATAAGTGGTTCCGCTGTATCCCCTTCTAAAATCATCTTTTATGGTTTCCATATGCTTCAAGTAATCAATATCAGATATTCGTTTTTCTTTGTATTGATCAAGTATTTCTTGAATACGTTCAGAGAATTTTTTATAGTAAGCAGGGTTTTCATCAAATTTCTGATGAATACGTTGTGTCATTCTAGTTCTAATTGCATCGGCTTTTGCTCTATTCGATCCAAGTTTTGTTAGTTCTTCTTCAAAATCATGTTCGTTTAAAATATCGACTGGCGTTGATATCCTGATAACTTCTTCTGCAGCAATATAGGTGTCCATGAGATTTCTCATCTTTGATTCATATTCTTTATGATCAATTGCATCAGAATATCTTAGCTTAACTGTAGCTCGTAACTCTTGATAGTATTTGAAATCACGTTTGTACTTTCCAATTTCAATTTCACCTAAGGCATTATACAGATGAACAGATTCTAAAGCAATAGCCAAATACTTTCCAAAAAGGGAGAGTTGGTTATAGAAATCTTCACGTATTTTATCGTCTGCTAATACCAGCTCATATTCTTCTCTATCATTTTTATTTTGTACTTCTCTGAATATTCCAATCAAATGACTATAGGCTTCTCGAAGTTTGCCTGAAATGGATACAACATCTACCAATGCGCCTTCGATATCCTTACCATCATATTTCTCCAAACCTGCTCCAGAATACATTTGTAAGGCTTCATCTAGTGGTTGTAATAACCCTCTGTAATCGACAATTAATCCAAAGTCTTTCCCTTCATAAATTCTGTTGACACGAGCAATCGCTTGAAGTAATGTATGTTCTTTGATCGGCTTATCAACATATAAAACAGACGCTCTTGGTGCATCAAATCCAGTTAGCAGCTTGTCAACAACAATAAGTATTTCTACTACATCGCCATCAACAAACTCACTTTTAATATGCTCTTCATATTTTTGAGGATCACCATATGCTTCGATTTGTTTTTTCCAAAACTTTATGACTCTATCATTCGGTTCTCCATCGACTTCATCATTTCCTTCACGCATATCTGGAGGAGAAATGACAACTGCGGTTCTTAAATCGCCGTATTCATCAAAAGCTTCTTTATATCGAATGGCATCGAACTTTGAGTCAGTTGCTAACATAGCTGTAAAAGGCGTTCCTTTATAGAACTGAGAAAAATGTGTGTATATATCATCAGCAATCAATCTAATGCGTTGTTCAGAGGAAGCTATTTTTTCGAAATGGCTCCATTTTTGTTTTAACATTTCTGATTGCTTTTGATTTAGGTTTCTTGTAATCATTTCAAGACGATTATCAATGGCAGTACGATTAACGGTTTGTTCAACCATACGCCCTTCATATAGTAATGGAACTATGGTTTTATCATCTACACCGTCTTTTATAGTGTACTTATGAATCAGTCTTCCAAACTTGGCCATGGTACTCTTTTCGTCTTTCATCAAAGGTGTACCTGTAAAACCTAAATAACAAGCGTTTGGAAACACTTGTTTCATTTTTGTATGTAATTCACCATATTGAGTTCTGTGTGACTCATCGACAAGAACGAATACATTTTTGCTTTTAACTACAGCATGGTTTTTGGATGCTGTATCGAACTTATGTACTAAAGAGGTAATGATATCTGCATTTTTCTTATGAATTAGATCTACAAGATTTTTCCCACTTGTAGCTCTAGCAGCTTTTAATCTTGAATGGTTGAATGTTTTGTGAATTTGAGAATCCAATTCTATTCTATCTGTAACAACTACAATTTGTGGATGAAGGTTGGCTAGTTCTGACATGAGATATTTGGTTAGCATCACCATAGTAAGTGATTTTCCTGAACCCTGTGTATGCCAAATGACACCTGATTGTCTATTGCCTTCTTTATCCGTTTCTTGAATTGTTTTTACAATTTCCTTGATAGCAAAATACTGTTGATATCTTGCGATTTTTTTATCGTTCTTATCAAAAATAATAAAATATCGAATGAGATCTAGAACTCTTTCGGGATGGAACAAAGAAACAATATTATGGTCTTGAGTAGTAGCAATCCTATTCTCTACAACCCTTGTTAGTTCTTTTTCATACCATTCATATTCCTCTGAGTCTGTTTCTTCTTTCCAAACTTGCCAGAATTTAGCTGGTGTTCCAGCGGTTGCATACTGTACATCATTTTTATGAGCAGCCATAACTATTTGAATAAATTTGAATAATTGTGGAACATAACCTTGTCCTTGATTTCTAATCATCTGACTTATGGCTTGTGAGATAGGAACATCCGATTTCTTAAACTCGATAACAGCAAATGGTATTCCGTTGATAAACAAAACGACATCAGGACGGACATTACCTTGTCCATCCTCACGTTCGACGCTAAACTCTTCAACAACATGGAATATATTTTTTTCAGGATGTTGCCAATCAATGTAGTTAAGATTAAAGGATCTTGATCCATCCTCTATTGAAACTACCTCAGGATAACTTCTTCCAAGCAAAAGCATATTATATATTTTTTCGTTTGTTTTCACTAAGCCATCAGAAAGAGGTTCATCAATATCGAGTAGTGCTTGTTCAATGTTTTTATCTGAAAAACGATTCGTTTTTCCACGATATTCAAATTCATTAATTTCTTGAAGTTGCTTTTTTAATACTTCCTGGAGGATTACAGCGTATTTACTTCCTCTCATAGATTCAGCATCTTCAGGTTTCAAGATGTTATATCCCAACTTATCAAGCACTTCAAGCGCTGGTTTTTGGGACAGTTCAAATTCTGAATAATTTTGATTCATAATAATCCTCCTTTCAACTTGTTTTTACTCTTATATTTCCAGTAAGTAATTGTTGCATGAGACCTTTTTTCTGTAGTTTTCTGCATTCCAATTCTTGTTCTAAAAGAGTAATTTCTTTCTTAATCTCATTAAGGATTGTTGATATTTTCTTTTGTTCTTCGTAAGGGGGAATCATAAATTCTTGTTTCAAGAAAACATCTGGTTTAACCGTCATACGTTCAACTAAAGTACCTTCTGCAATACTATCATAGTATTTAATCATTTCTTTACTAGTCAATAAATATGTAAAATAGTGTATGTCATAGATCTCTTTGTTTTTCACTTCCATAGTTGCATAAATAGGAGATAATAAAACCGGATTTTCATTTTCATTTAATGCAATTGCTCCATAACGTAGATTTTGCGGATTAAATACTAAATCATGGAATTTTGTGACTTTATACTTCTTGCTACCACCTTTAACTAAAAATTCTCTATTGTATCTATCTGTTTTAGGCGTTACTCCATCCTCAATTGTCAATGAATACAGTTTTAAAGATTCGCTTTCAAAAGCATATTCTTTATTTTCCTTAAAAACTTCTGACAAAGGTGTTAATTTCCATGATGTAGTTGAACTTGATAAAGACCTATGATTCTTTACTAAAGCCAAAGATAAATTTTCTAGAAAACTCCTCTTTTCAATAATAAGTCTATTTTGTACTTCAATCGCAGTATCCCAAGTCGATAGTATTTCAGCAATCTTTTTTTGTTCTTCCAAATCGTGAACATCAAAAGACAATTTTGATATCTCTGTCAATCCAATTCTAAGACGAGTACTGCCAGTTCCTAGTCTTTCAATTTTCCGTCTTACTGTGTTGCTATTTATAATTTCCATAATGTATTTTGCATCGTATTGTTTTTTATCGACTGCTAAACGTATCCCGTCTGATCCCATTAAGTATTTTTCTTCAAAATCTGGCACAATACATGCCCTACCAAGTGGATCAGCCATTTTTGCAATAATGATATCACCCGGATAAATTAAACAACTATGAAGTTGATTTGCTTTTTCTTCTGAAGTGAAAATTTTGTATGTATTATTAAATGCTCCATCTCCGATATTTTGAAGCTGAATTATCCTTATTCCTTTTTCCGTGTAATCAATTTGTTTTAAATCTGATCCAAATGGTCCGCCGGTAAATGAATAGGGAATTTTTTTATCTCTGATGTCTGAAATTTGAACTAGTTTCATTTTCATATTTCTATTTTTACAACTCCAATTCATCTAGATATTTCTTCATTTTTGCTTCAACCTCAGCTAATTCTTCTTTGATTGAATCGATATTTTCTTTCACTTCTTCTAGATCAATGATTTCTTCTTCTTCAAAAGTATCTACATATCTAGGAATATTAAGATTAAAATCATTATCGACAATATCTTGTAATTCAGCCTTAAATGCTAATTTTTCAGATGACTCATATTTTTCATAAGCATCAGTTATTCTTCTCAAATCTTCTTCTCGAAGTTTGTTTTGATTTTTACCTTTCTCATACATCCCATCCTGAGAAGCGTCAATAAATAGAACATCGTCTCTGTTGCGGTTTTGTTTGAAAATTAGTATTGTTGCAGGGATGCCAACTCCGTAGAATAAGTTTGCTGGTAATCCAATTACTGCGTCAAGAAGATTCATCTCAATTATTTTCTGACGAATTTTCCCTTCACTACCACCTCTAAATAGAACACCATGAGGTAAAACAACACCCATACGTCCACCTTCAGATAGTGAATTTAGCATATGTAGCACAAATGCGTAATCACCTTTGGAAGCTGGTGGAACTCCCCATGAGAAACGTTTATAAGGATCTAGTCCTTCTTCCATTTTAAAATCACCATTTTGTTCTCCAGAAAATCCCATAGCCCATTTGTCTAGTGAGAAAGGTGGATTGGCCACGATAACTTGGAATTTCATGAGTTTATCATTTTCCAAATGAAGAGGATTCGCAATTGTATCTCCCCATGCAATCTTGGCATCATCTATTTGATGCAAGAACATATTCATGCGAGAAAGAGAATGTGTTTGTCCATTCCTTTCTTGTCCATAGATTTGTGCTTTTCCATTTGGAACCTTTTGAAAGGCACGGATAAGTAGCGATCCAGATCCGCATGTTGGATCATAGATACGATCATTATCTTGTGGTTTTACGAGTCTGGCGAGAAGTTCTGATACTTCAGAAGGCGTGAAAAATTCACCACCCTTTTTACCTGCGTCAGATGCAAAATTAGAGATGAGATATTCATAAGAATTGCCTATAACATCTTCACCAATCAATCTAGAAGGACGAAGGTCAATTTTTGAAAAATCTTCAAGTAATGTTTTAAGCATTGCATTACGTTCTTTTGTTTGACCTAAAACAACCTCAGAGTTGAAATCGATATTTCTAAATACTCCTCGTAATTTAGCTTTATTCTCCTCTTCAATATCTGCTAACGCTTTATTGATGACTTCCCCGATGTTAGTTGCTGTTCTTTTGTCATAGATATAATCAAATGACGCATGCTCATTTAGGACAAATCTTTCATAACGCATTTGTCTTTCAACCATTTCCTTGTCATTGTGATATTTTGCCATCAGTGATTCTTTATGTTCTTTATAGATATCACTCACATATTTTACAAATAACATTACAAGGATATAGTCTTTATAAAGTGAAGAATCAATTTTCCCTCTAAAAGTATCGCATGCTCTCCATAACGATTGGTTTACTTCATCTTGAGTCCATTTTTTTTCATTCATTTTCTTTCTCCTCCGTTATAATTTTCTCTGTTAAGGCTTGATAATATTTTTCTTTTTCTGATATTAATTTGTATAGCAAATGTCTTTCATTGATAATAAGCTTGTTTACTTCAGCTATCTTGTTTTGTCGTTCAAGCTCAAGTATAGGTATTTCGAGATCTTTTAGTGTCCCCGTTTTAAGCATAGGAACTGTAACCCCAGTTGCTGTAATAGCGATATGTTTTTTTGCACTATCAGAATTCAAAAATAATGATAAGTATTCTGGATTCACCTTCTTCTTTTCAACTCTTAAAATAATAAATTGAGAAGGTACTACACAGCCATCAGTATCACCAGTAATTGTAACTGCAGTATATGGTGGCGTAATCTTTATTACAACATCATCCTTGAAACACAAGTAACGATTATCTAACTTTTCTGAACTTTCAAAGTCGTCTAGAAAGTTTGTGTCTATCCATCCTTCTGAATTAAAACTTTTCAAAGTTAGTGCTTTATACTTATGTGTTTTATGATCTATGATTTGTGCAACTTTTCTTTTCAACACCAAACCAACCATGATATCTGCAACAGTTCCAATTGGTTTTTTGATCAACTTTAACACCACCTTTCTGTTATTTCTAACTTGATACACTTTTATTATACCACTAATTTTTCAAAACACAATGCTTTTTTTGTATCAATTTAAAAATAACATACTCTTTTGATATTTGTCAGCGTGTAATAACATATATTTTAATCTCCTAATTTGAAATCGTGTAAATCATCATATAATCGTGTAGAGGTTTATTTGTTAATTGATATTCACCTTTACTTATAGTAAACTATACCCTGTAAAGTAGACAAAATAAATTGTGTAAAACCAAAAAACTTTACAGTTATATTGTGTAATTCCATATTTATTTACACCTAATAAGTATAGTAAACTATAGTATTTACTGTATAAT
>JAQVGE010000048.1 GCA_028696935.1 Minisyncoccota bacterium
TTTTCTGCCTTAACTTAATGAGCAATAGTAAAACCAAAAACTTTTTCTGCTCCACTTTCTTTTAAAATTTTTATAATCTCTATAATAGTTCCTCCTGTTGTCGTAACATCATCTATTATAATAATAGTTTTACCTTTAATTAATTTTTCGTTTTTTAGGCCAAAAACTCCACAAATATTTTTTAATCTTTTTTCACGGTTGTTAATTTTGGCTTGAGGAAGAGTCTCAATCTTTTTGAAAACAATATTATCTCTAAAAATAAAATTAACTGGTTTGCCCTTATTACAAAAACCCAAGGCGATTTTTTGGGCTTGGTTATATCCTCGAGTTCTAGTTCGATTTTTTGAAAGGGGAGCAGGTATTACTATTATTGGTTGGTCTATTAAATAAGATTTAATTTCAGCTATTTCTTCAATAAACTCCTCATATAATACTTCTCCTAATCTTTGACCTAAATTGGGGTGATGATAATATTTTAAATTCCAAATTAATTTTTTAATAAGAGGGTCCTGGTAGCTGAAAAGTGCATAAATATTATTTTCGGTTATTTTTTTATTTCGAGGAGTTTTAGAAATACAATCTTGGCAAAATATTTCCTCCTTTTTTCCGCAACCAAGACAGCGAGATGGATAAATAATTTCCATTATCCAATTTATCAACAGTTTAATTTGATAAAAGAGTGTTTTCACTTCTTTATTTTACTATAGATATGATATACTAGTATAGTAATTTATGGATAATTCATTAAAGAAAATAATTTCAGAAGGTCTATCTGGTTTGTCTAAAGCTATTCGCTCGAACAAAGATACGGAGAGTGCTCTTGGAATTGATATTGGTTCCTCGGCAATTAAAATAGTTCAGCTTAAGAAAAAAGAAGGTAAGGCTGTTCTTGAAACTTACGGAGCAATTTCTCTTGGCCCTTACGCTAATACTGAATTAGGTCAGGTTACTAATTTGCAAGCGGATGTTTTGTCTCAAGCCCTAGTCGATGTAATGAAAGAATCAAATGTGACCATAAAGAGGGGGGCAATGGCTATCCCTTCTTCAGCAAGTTTAATCTTTAATCTTTCTCTGCCAAGTAAAATTAGTGAAAATCAATTACCCCAAGTTGTTCCAATTGAAGCTCGTAAATATATACCTGTTCCAATTTCAGAAGTTACTCTTGATTGGACGGTTATTCCTAAAGAGCCAGAATCATATAATGACAACCTAAAAGAAGATGCTTCTCTTGCAAACAAAGAAGACAAAATAGAAGTTTTAGTTGTTGCTATTCACAATGAAACCCTTTCCCGATACCAAGACGTTCTAACTAAAACACAAATAGAATCGGATTCTTTTGAGATGGAAATTTTTGGGAATATTCGTTCTTCTTTTAGTCACGATATTGCTCCTGTTTTATTGATGGACTTTGGAGCTTCTAAAACAAAACTATCAATTGTAGAAGCAGGGGTTGTTCGTGTTTTTCATGTTGTTAACCGTGGCTCTAACGATATTAGTAAAAATATTTCGCAAGCCATGAGTTTGCCTTTCCCAGAAGCAGAAAAACTAAAGAGAATGGTTGGTCTTGATAGAGCCAGTAATCAACAAGTTGCAGATATTGTTCAATTGTCGGTTGACTATATCTTTTCAGATACAAATAGTGTTGTGTTTGCATACGAGAAGAAGTATAATAAAACTATTAGTAAAGTTATTTTAACTGGAGGAGGTTCTTTGCTTAATGGTTTACTTGAAAAAGCAAAAACAAATTTTAATGCTGAAGTAATTTATGCTGACCCTTTTTCTAAGACTGAAGCCCCAGCATTCTTACAACCAATATTAAAAACCAGTGGCCCAGAGTTCTCAGTTGCTTTGGGACTAGCCCTTCGTCAATTATTGTCTTAATAATAAAATATGGAAAATACATTTCAAACATCTTTTATACCTAAAAAGCCGATAACTTCGACAGAAGCTCCAAAGCGTAAACCCGTCAGCTTGTTTCGGGTTTTATCTTTTGTTCTTTTGCTCATAATGATTCTATCTTCAGTTGGTCTTTTTGTTTATAAAAGTTATTTAATAAAACAAAAAGAAAATCTTTCTGTTTCTCTCTCTAAAATTAAAGATAGTTTTGAACAAGAAACAATTAAAGACTTAGAACTATTTGATAAAAGGACAAGTGTTGCCAAGGAAGTATTAGATGGTCACATTATTCTTTCCCCAATGTTTAATTTATTGGGAGAATTAACCATACCATCAATTCAATATAATAAATTTGAACACAAAACAAACGAAAAAGGATTTTTCGTTCAAATTTCTGGGGTAGCTCGTGACTATAAGTCAATTGCTTTGCAGGCAGATGTCTTTAATGGAACTAAGGGTCGTTATTTTAAGAATGTTATTTTTTCCAATCTAATGAAAGATAAAAACAATCAAGTAACATTTAATCTTGAATTTAATGTTGACCCAAGTCTCTTATCTTACGAAAATGACATTTTAATGAATCAAAATACTTCTAATCAGAATTTATTAATTAATGGTTCAGCCAATAATTAAATTATGAGAATACTTTTCCCAATTTCATTAATTTTAATATCGATTATTTTATTCTTTTTAGTTGTTGATCCTTTATATGGTGATGTCAAACAATTAAGGAGTGATGTTTCTGTGTATAATAAGGCTCTTGATAACGCTACAAATCTTCAAAAAACACGAGATGCTTTGCTTGAGAAATATAGAAATATTAAACAAGAAGACAAAGATAGATTAGCTAAATTTATTCCAAATACAGTCAATAATATAAACTTTATTCTTGAAATTGAACAAATTGCTAATATCCACAGTATGCCACTTAAGAATATTAAGTTTGACGACAAGCAGCTACCAGAGAATCAAGAAGTAGAAAATTTAGAGGCTGACAATACTTTGCTTTCTATAGATAGTGAAGATAACTTACCTTATGGTGCCTTTCCGATTGAATTTGTTACAGAGGGGAGATATGATTCATTTTTGTCTTTTCTTAAAGACTTAGAGGTTAATCTAAGATTAATGGATATAAAAGAAGTTTCCTTTCTTGTTCCTCAAGTAATGGAAAAAACTGAAACTGGTTATGACCCTAATATTTATAGTTATACATTAAAAGTAGATACTTATTGGTTAAAATAATATGAGAAGAATATATCACAAATTTTTAATAGTTTTTGTTATCACAATGGTGCTCGGGGTTTTTTACTTCTATTCCTCTGATGGCTTAAAATCAGAGGCAGCATTATCTTCTTCTTTAGAAACCTCTTTACCTGAAACTAACTCTTCTAATCCTTCGGACAGCAAGATTGCTTCTGACATATCTTTTATTTCAACTTTAGTAAATTTAACTAAAATTAATATTGATACGACTTTGTTTGAAAATATTGCTTTTCAATCCTTGAAAGACAATACCGTAAAACTTGAACCTATTCCATCAGGGAGAGAAAACCCTTTTGCTCCAATTGAATCAGGTTCTTTTTCTGGTAGTTTTTATTCTTCACCAATAACAACAAATGAACCAGTCGAAATAACAAGCAACACTGCTGTCTTAAGTGGAGGAGTTCGTGAGGCTGAAGGTGTTAGTGGTGGTTATTTTGAATATGGTTTAACAGAAGAATTAGGACAGAAAACAAATACAAGTACTGTTTCTCTTATTGGAACATTTATTTCAAATGTTACAGGGTTGAGTTCGAAAACAGCTTACTTTTATAGAGCTTGCGCCAGAATAGGTGGGTCAAATCTTTGCGGAGACATTGTTTCTTTTGAAACTAATTAAATATGTTGTTCTTAGAAGAATTAGTAAAAAGGGGGATTATTAATGAAGAGCAGATTTCAAAGATAGTAGACATAGCAGACAAGAAATATGGAGGGAATATCGATGAAGCTTTGCTTGAATTTAATCTTGATGAAAATAAAATCCTTGAAATAAAAGGTCAGTTTTTTGGTATTCCTACAAAAGTTGTTGATTACGAAAATGTTTTATCTTCAACTCTTAAGTTAATTCCGGTTGAAACAGCAGAAACTTATCGATTGGTCCCGATTGGAATTAACGATAATGTCATTGAGATTGGAATTGTTGACCCTGAGAACGTCCAAGCAATAGATGTTCTTACTTTTATTACCTCTAAATTAAATAAATCTTTTAAATTATTTTTAATTACTGTTAGTGCTTATCGAAATCTAATTAAAATGTACGGTGGGTTAACGACTGAAGTTAATCAAGCTCTTTCAGAATTAGATTCTGAGATTGCCGAGGCTAGTAAAGAGCTAAATACTAAGAAAAAGAAACCAATTACAGAAGAGAAGGAAGAGGAAAAAATTACCGAAGATGCTCCAATTATAAAAATTGTTGCAGTTATTCTAAGTCATGCCACAGAAGGTTCGGCTTCGGATATTCATATTGAAAATGTTGGAGATAAGGTTAAGGTTCGATTTAGAGTTGATGGAACCTTGTATACTTCTCTTGTTTTGCCAACGAGTGTTTTTAATGGAGTCGTGGCTCGTATTAAAATATTAGCCAAGCTTCGTCTTGATGAAAAACGTAAACCACAAGATGGTGGATTTTCAGCAAAAATTGGTGGTCGCAAGATTGATTTTCGTGTCTCTACAATGCCCTCTTATTATGGAGAAAAAATTGTAATGCGTATTTTGGATTCTCAAAAGGGGGTTATGCCATTAAAAGATCTTGATATGTCAGAAGAAAACATGGCTCTTGTAAGGGAGGCTCTCGATAAGCCATATGGTCTAGTTTTGATTACAGGGCCAACTGGTTCAGGTAAAACGACTACACTTTATTCAATGATAAATGAATTGGATAAAGAAAAAGAAAATATTGTTTCACTTGAAGATCCAGTTGAATATCAAATTCCAGGAATAAATCAGTCTCAAGTTGTTCCAGAGATTGGATATACCTTCGCTTCAGGATTACGTTCTATATTACGTCAAGACCCAGACATAATTATGGTGGGAGAAATTCGTGATAAAGAAACAGCTGAGTTGGCAATTCAAGCAGCTCTAACTGGACACTTGGTCTTCTCTACTCTTCACACCAACAGTTCTATTGGTGCTATTCCTCGTTTAATCGATATGGGAATAGATCCTTATTTAATAGCTCCAACTGTTGTCTTGTGTATGGCTCAGAGATTGGCTGTTCGTATTCACCCAGATTCAAAAAATAAGGTTCCTATGGACCAATCAACAAAAACAATGCTTGAAAAACAATTTGAGGATTTACCAGAGGAATTTAGATCAAAAATTGATATCGGAGATCATATTTATGAAGCGGTTCCTTCACCAGGATGTCAGTCTGGAACCAGAGGACGAGTCCCAGTCTATGAAATGTTCAAAATTGATAAAGAAATGCAGAATCTTATTTTAAAGAAACCCGGTGAACAAGATATCTATAAAATTGTTCGAGCAAAAGGAATGCTAAGTGTTAGAGAAGATGCAATTCTAAAAGCCCTAAAAGGGGATATTCCGTTCAAAGAAATCTATAATTTCTAAGAGTTATTTTAGAAAAATATGTTTTTCAAAATATAGGAAAAGATTTGTAATTGTATTATAATATTTATATATGGAACAGAGAAAGAAAATTTTAATAGTTGATGATGACAGTTTCTTGGTAGATATGTATGCACTGAAGTTTGGTAAATTTAATTTTAGTGTTACAGGTGCATTAAGCGCAAAAGAGGCTTTAGATAAAATTCGTTCAGGCTTTGTGCCAGATATAATTTTAGTAGATGTTGTAATGCCAGAGATGGATGGTTTTGATTTTATGGAAAAAATGAAATCAGAAAATCTGGCTAAAGATTCAATAAAGATTATTCTTTCTAATAGAGGTCAGCAGACCGATATTGTTCGAGGTGAATCACTTGGAGCAGTTGGTTATGTTGTTAAGGCTTCTAGTACTCCAACTGAAGTTATTGAAAAAATAAATGAGATTATTAACAACCTAGAACAAAAATAATAATGGAACATAAAAAATATATTGAAGATATAATTACAAACTTGATAAATCAAGATGGTTCGGATTTACATTTAGGAGCTTTGAGAAAACCAACAATTAGAGTAAATGGCCAACTTATTCAAATGGTGAATCAGAAGGCTCTAACTCAAGATGATATGATTGGTATTTTGAAAGTAATTCTCGGCACTGAAAAGATGGAAGAATTTCTAGAAAAAAAGGAGGCCGATTTTTCTTATACCTTTAAAGAAGATTATCATTTGAGATGTAATGCTTTCTTTCAGCAGGGACTTATTGGGTTGGCTCTTAGATTAATTCCGAAGATTAAATCTTTTGAAGAGTTAAATTTGCCCACAGTTTTACAAGGTTTCACTCGAAAGAAACAAGGATTTTTCTTAGTTGTTGGTCCAATTGGGCAAGGTAAGTCAACGACCCTTTCAACAATGATTGATACTATTAATAAAGAAAGAAGTTGTCATATAGTGACGATTGAAGATCCTGTTGAATTCGTCTACAAAGAAGACAAAGCAATCATCAACCAACGAGAAGTCGGAATAGATACACAAGATTTTTCTATTGCCTTAAAATCTGTTTTTCGTGAAGATGTCAATGTTATCTTGATTGGGGAGATGCGAAATCTAGAAACAATTGCTTCTGCCGTAACAGCCGCAGAGACTGGACACCTAGTTTTATCAACACTTCATACAAACAATGCCGCTCAAACTATTGACCGTATTATTGATTCCTTTCCACCAGGTCAGCAAGAGCAGGTTAGACTACAGCTAGCTTCAAGTTTACTGGGAGTTTTTTCTCAAAGATTAGTCCCTCGTATTTCAGGAGGACGAATTCCTGCTTACGAACTCCTTATTAATAATAATGCAGTCGCAAACCTTATTCGAGAAAAGAGAACTCATGAAATAAATACAGTTATAGAAACTTCATCAGGCGAGGGGATGATTGATATGAATAGATCATTAGTTGACCTTGTTTCTCGTGGTGAAATCAGTATTGAAAATGCTTATCAATATTCTATTAACCCTAAGGGTCTTGAACGAATGCTATAAAAATTATGTTATTTAAATACGAAGCCATTACAAATACAGGAGAGAAAAAAATTGGAACAGTTGATGCT
>JAQVGE010000049.1:0-2889 GCA_028696935.1 Minisyncoccota bacterium
AAATTTTCATAACCGATTTTCTTAAAAAAATCGTCCATTATAACCGCCGAGGGTATTCCGTCACAATCATAATCACTATAGATTATGATTTTCTCTTTGGATTCTATTGCTTCAAATATACGGACGACAGCAATTTCCATGTCTTTTAAGAGATATGGATCATATAAGTCTTCATATTTTGGGTTTAAAAATTTATTTTTATCAATAATTCCCCTATTTTTTAGTAAAATATCAATAAGCTCTTCGTGGTTTGGCATAGTTATGATTGTATCATATAATGACTTTATGGATAAAAATAACTGTATTTTTTGTAAGATTATAAAAAAGGAAATAGAAGCCAGTATTATTTACGAAGATGAAAAAAGTTTAGTCTTTTTAGACATTAAGCCTGTAACTAAGGGACACTCTCTTTTAATCCCTAAAGTTCATTATGAGTGGATTCACGAGACCCCGGATGAAATTATTGCAGAGTCTTTTATTAAGGCTAATAAAATCATTAAAGCAATGAGAAAAGGGTTAGATTGTGATTATGTCCAAGTTGTGGTTGTTGGAAAAGATGTTCCACATTTACATATTCATTTAATTCCACGCTATCTTTCTGACGAATCAATTGTTTTTCAAACAACAAATTACGAGAATGAAGATGAAACTCTTTCTTACTCAACTAAAATAAAAAATGCTCTATTGTAGAGCATTTTTTATTTATTTTAAAGCTTTAATACCAGGTAAGGTTTCTTTGGATAAGAAATCCAAAGTTGCTCCACCCCCTGTTGAAATAAAACTAAATTTATTTTCTATTTTCATTTTAGAAATAATTGAAACTGTATCTCCTCCACCAACCACACTTTCTGCTTTTGAATTAGAAATTATTTTGAGTAGCTCTTCTGTTCCTTTTCCAAAACCATCTTCATATTTACCAAGCGGTCCATTCCATAAAACAAAACCCGCTTCCATAATTATTTTTTTCAAAAATAGAATTGTTTCAGGCCCAACATCAACAATGCTTTCTTCAGGTTTAATTTCATCTGGTTTAGCCACATGGGTCTTTTTACCATCCCAAGCCAAGACATCAATCGGTAAAACTAAATTTTTATTTTTTAAGAAAGAATTTATCTGAAAATTGTCTTCACTAACTAAAGACTTCCCTATTTCATAACCTTTAATCTTAAATAAATTATTAGCTAAAGCACCCCCAATAAATATATTGTCAGCTTTTCTTAAAAATTTTTTAATTAGAGGAATTTTGGTTTCAAACTTTGCTCCACCGACCATAAAAAAGAATGGTCTAGTTGGATTAAAAACTCTTGATAGTTTCTCAACCTCTTCTTCTAACTGAAAACCAGCATAACTTGGTAAATGTTTAGGTAACCCAACAACAGAAGCATGAGCTCTATGGCAAACAGAAAAAGCGTCATTTACATAAATGTTTGCATAGCGAGACATTGCCCTAGCAAAAGACGGAAGATTCTTTTTTTCACTCTCATCTAACCGCAAATTTTCCAATAAAACAATTGACCCTTTTTCTAATCTGTTTATCGCGTCGGTTGTCTCTCTGCCCAAAATAGGTGTTTCGATAAAAGTAACTTCTGGAATATATTTTTTGAGTCTTAAAAAAACTGGCTTCATACTTTCATCTCCCTTATCTCCTAAATGACTAATCAGAATTATTGTAGCTTTATTTTTTTGTAGATATTTAATCGTCGGTAAGGCTTTTTTAATTCTAAAATCATCAAGAATCTTATTGCCTTTAATGGGTACATTGAAATCAACTCGAACGAGAATTTTTTTACCTGCTAGATTTTTTAATTCTTTAATTGATTTCATTGTAATTATTTTATATTTTAAATTAGTTTATTGTTTTAATAATTTCCTGAAATTTCTTAGGGTTAAGACTGTCTCTTCCAACCAAAAGCCCATCAGCAGAAGCTTCAATAAAATTTTTAGCATTCAAAGAATTTACAGACCCTCCATAAATTACTTTTGCTAAACTAGCTGTTTTTAAATCATAAATATCTGCAATTATTTTTTTGATAAAGATTTTCATTTCAACAAATTCTTCTGGTGTAGCTTCTCTAAGAGACTTAGAACCAATTGCCCAAACAGGTTCATATGCAAAAATAATATTTTTTACCTGAGCTTTAGGAACTTCACTCAAACACTCTATTAATTGATGTTTAACAAAAGCTAGATAAAATCCATTATGGTCACGAGTTTTTTCGCCAATACAAAGAATTGGTTTAAGTTTTGACTTAAGAGTTGTTAAAATCTTTGTATTTATAATTTGATTTGTATCACCCAAAAAACGACGCTCTGAGTGACCGAGAATAACATATTTTACTCCTAGACTTAAGAGCATTTTAGGAGAAACTTCTCCAGTATAAGCACCATCTAATTCCTCAAAAACATCCTGAGCTCCTAAACTAATATTTTTTAATTTTAAATTATTTCCAATAAACAAAAACGGGTAAGGAGGGCAAATAATAAGATTATTTTTTATCCCTTTATTTGCTTTAACGACTGTATTAAAAATAGCCTGTGACTCTTTGACAGTTCCAGGATTCATCTTCCAATTAGCTATAATAAAATAAGGATTACTCTTCATCTTTATCATTATAACATATTTAGAATCTTTTTATTATTCTGTTTCAGACCAATTATCAATACTCCAAGAACCAGATGGCCCACTAGAGAAATTATTATTTGTTAGACCAGATTCATAAGTAATGCTTCCGTTTCCAGAAACAACGATCCTATAACCTGTTGCTTCTTTTAAAGCAGCCCCGCCCGAAATATTAATCGTCCCATTAGGCGCATATATTATCATTGCTCCAGCTCCCCCACTTATAGTTGCTGCAGAAGTGGAACTACTTTTTGAATAAAGATCGGAAG
>JAQVGE010000049.1:2899-7065 GCA_028696935.1 Minisyncoccota bacterium
TTATGTAACTACCAAGAGACCCTGAACCTGTGGCATGGCCACCACCTGAAACACTTACAGTTCCATCAACCACAACAACTGCGTCTTCTAAACCATAGCTAGTATCTAATTTTATTTCTGCGCCACCATTTAAAACTAGATTTCCAGTCACCCAAAGATTTCCTGTTATATTTAAGGTCCCCCCACTACTAACCGTCAAATTACCCTCTATCTTCTTTGGTCCAAGATTTGCCCCATCCCAACCAACGGAATAATTCCCTGAATAAGTTCCTCCGGCAGAAGCCTCATTTTCCCAACCAAGAAGATTGCCTTCTGAAATTGGAAAATCTATATAGACAGGGTCTGGTCTACTTGTGTCACAATTTTTTATATTTGATTGCCCAGATTGGCAATAAATAGTTCCAGCGGTATTAACAAAATTAACAGTATTAGCGTGAACAACAGAGTCTGGTTCACTCTCTCCAATAGATAAAAGATTCCACTGGTTATATCCAGAAATTAAACCGCTTGCTCCACCCAAATAAAGTTTAAAATAATAATCAAGTCCATAAGGAGTTGTATTGTTCCAAGATCCTCCTTGTTGACCAATCTTACCGATTCCATTATCATATCCCCCGTTTGAAGCTCCGATGATATAGTATTTTGATTTAGAAGTACTCGCATCTATTACAGCCCAGTAGGTTGTTGTTGAATTTAGGTTTGGGTTTGAATCAAAAGAAACATTAACCCAACCGTAAGTTGTTGTTACTTGAGAGGCTGAAAGTGTTCCAGATGCTAAAACTGTCGTTCCGGGACTACCACCATTATCATTCACAATTTTGACAGTAGCATTATTAGGTGAGCCAACCTTTTTTATATAAAATTGAATTTTACTTAAATTATTATCAGCTGAAACCCTAAAGCTCTGTGCAACATCTTGAGAGGTGGAAAAAGTCACACTATAAGATGGATTCCCAGATCCGTTTTCTTGGTCAGAAGTAAAATTAGGACTATTAGCAGAAATAGCAGAACCAGAAATTATATTACTGCCAGAACTTGTTGCAGTTATTGGCCCATTAGAGTAAACATTTCCATAAATTCTTCCACTATCTAAATGGATACCTCCTTGTCCTGCCTGAACTCCATAATTAAAAGAAACACCAGCTGAAGTAGTTAGAACCGTTCCAACTCTTCTTTGTCTTTGATTTGTATCACCTAAAGAATTAATTTGTTTTTTACCACCACTTAAATCTGTAATAGTTGTAATCGCCGAGGAGTCTCCCAAAACTAGATTAATAACACTTTCAACTTGTAAGCCATTTTTTAATCTATAAATAACATCCTCGACTCCTGATTCAGCCAAGAAGTAAGTTTGTTTTGAATCTAAATTATTCGAACTTATTTTAAACTCTCTCACTGCAGGGGTTACTATACCCAAAAGGATAGTTAAACTAATAAAAACAAAGAAAATTACAACAGTCATCATGGCTGCCCCGCTATTTGTCTTTATTTTATTTTTATTATTTATTCCCATTTTAAAATCATTAATAACTACCCTTTAAAATAAAAGTGTCATAAAAATTCACAGCTTTATTTCTTTTACTTTTTGTATCTCTAATATTCATTTCAACTTTTATCGCTTCTCCTTTGGTTGTATTAATTCTCCTAAAAACCAAACTATCTAAAACAACATTATCACTAAGCAAGTTACCAACAACTACCCCATCACGATAAAAATTTAAAACATTGTTTTCATAGACAAATCCAACAACAACTGGATTAAAAGATTCATCTAAACTATTAAGATATAAAACCCCACTTCCTAAACTACTATTGATTAAATCAATACTATTAGCCTTATGGACTTCTCGAGACATTCTTTCTGTTATATTTAGACCTGAATGCATTAAATCTCGATTGGTTTTGATTGTTGAAAAAGTAGCAGAAACAGTAATAAAAGAATTAATGACCAAAACAGAAATCATTGTAAAAATTGCAGCATAAATTAAAATTTCTACAATAGAAAATGCGTTAGAAAGACTATATTTTATTCTGCTTCGGTTGTTTTTCATATTTTAACTAAAAATATCCATTAAATAAAAACTGAGCTCACGAGAAATTATCTCTCCTCCAAAAACCCAAGAAACATTTATCGTAACTCTCTTTGTTCCATCATCAATATCTCCTAGAGATGAAACAATATTATCCTCACCATCTCTTAAAACTGATGAAAAAACCACCGTTCTGTTAAAAGTGGAGTCTATTGGATAATTGGGAATAGAACCAAGAGGAGTTTCGTCTTGCAAGTTAAATGACCATGTATTTGTTGTTGTATCAAAAAACAAATAATACTCAGTATCCAAAGATAAACTAGAAATATTACTCCAACCAGCATCTCTAATTGATTTAACAACCTCAGCCCCTTCTTCTAAAAGGGTGTTCGCCTGGGCTTGAGATAAGGACCTGTTGGAAAGTTCAATTCCCTTACTTGCAACTGACATAACAGCCAGAACAGAAACCGTAATAATTGTACAAGCAATGATTACTTCAATTAAAGAGAATCCTTTTTTATTTTTTAAGGTTATATTTTTCATTTTCTAAAAACTAATCCACACTAATTGAACCAGTTTGACTGACAGAAATTATTTTTTGTCTGTCAGGAACAGAAGTTAAATATAAAGTAATTGTACCATATCCAATTGGATCACCTGTCAATTTAGGAAAGATAACATCGTCTCCTCCCCCATTTAAATTAATTTCACTAATAGCTACTCCAGAATCAAAATCTATCTGATAGTTATTCAAATCACTTGAATTAAAAGTATCACCAACAAAATAAACAGCACTATTAGTTGTAAAATGAACTCCATAATTACTAGAATTAAGAGAAGACAAGGAGTCTGTCTTAGCTTGATTTAAAAGAGAAATAATATTTTCGGTTGTATTTTTTAGAGCTTGCTCTCTCTGAAAATCTATCAACCTTGGAACAACAATAATTGTTAACAAAAACAAAATAACAATTATTACCAGAAGTTCTACTAAGCTAAATCCTTTATTTTCTAAAATCTTCATCCCGTGTGAAATTAATTAATTGATTAATAATACTTATTTTAAATAATTTTACTCCTTTTAAAAATTAATTTACTTTATTTTTTAGTATAAATTTCTATCGGGATTCAATATTATTGAATATTATCCATTACGCTATACATTGGTGAAATCATTGAGATAGCAAAGAAACCAACAGCTCCACCAATAAAAATCATAATAACTGGTTCAATTATTGTTGCGAGATTTTTTGTTTTATTATCAACTTCTGTCTCATAAAAAGTAGCTACATCTATTAGCATTTGAGATAATTTTCCAGTTTCCTCTCCAACTTCAATCATTTCCCCAACCATAACCGGATAAAGGCTTAGATTATCTTTAAAGGTGGCTGATAATGGAATACCTTTTTCAATTGCAGCAATAGCACTATGAATAACTTTTTTATAAAAAACATTTTGGACAACATCTTCGGTTATTTCAAGAGCCCTAGACATATCAACCCCCGAAGAAAGCAAAGATGACATAGTTCTGGTTGTTCTGGCTGAATTCATTTCTTTAATTAGAGTTCCAATAACTGGAATTCTCAAAGTAATATAATCAAAATACCTCTTGGTTGTTTTTAATCTAGATAAAAAAATTACCCCAAAAACTAAGAAAAATATAACTAAAATTAATCCAACAATATTATTACTAATCGAATCTGATAGCCAAATAATAAATTTTGTTGAAGAAGGAAGTTCTCCTCCTAAGTCCTTAAAAGTTGCCGTTAGCGTAGGAACTACATAAATCATCATCAAAATACCAATCAAGATAATAACTCCAATAATAACAGAGGGGTAAATCATGGCACTTTTTATTTTTTTATTCAAATCATAAGATTTTTTTAAAGTCACCCCAACTTCAGACAAAACTCTCGGTAAACCACCCGACTCCTCCCCCGAACGAACCATTGAAACAAAAAGATTAGAAAAAACCTTTGGAAATTTAGACATTCCAGAAGAAAGAGTTCCTCCTGCATTAATTTCATCAATCAAAACTCTTAAGATATCAGTCAGCTTCTTGTTTGTCGACTGTTTTTCTAATACGGTCAAAGCTCTAGTTAAAGGAAGACCAGCAGACAACATTCCACTTAAATTATT
>JAQVGE010000050.1 GCA_028696935.1 Minisyncoccota bacterium
CCACAATAATATGCTATACAGGAATAGCGTTTGTTTATCTCCGCCGCAGACATGGGTTGCTGCGGGTGTATGGTATGTAGCCAAACCCGGATAGCTGGAGAAAACACCGCGAAGCCTGCCATATACGCAGTTTGACCGCCGCCAGCGCCGGTGCTATACTCCGAAGCGGAAGAAAGACGCGGAGGGTGCGCAATGCTCTATCTGGATACGTTTCACCTGCCGAGCGAGGATCAGGAATGGCAGTTCCGTATGGGGGTTACAAGAACCTGTTATCAAACCATGTACCCTTTTTTCACCTTGACTCCGCTGCAATTGGAACGGCTGGATTTTGCGCCGGTTACCATTTTATATGGGGGCAACGGCTCCGGCAAAACGACGATTTTAAACCTGATTGCCGAAAAGCTGTCGCTGAAGCGCGAAACGCCCTTTAACCGCTCCTGTTTCTTTGACGATTATGTAAAACTCTGCGGCGCGACGTTTGAAAACCCGGTTCCCGCCGAAAGCAGGATCATCGTCAGCGACGACGTGTTTGATTATATGCTCAATGTTCGCAGCCTGAACGATGGGATCGACCGCGAACGGCTGGAACTTTTTGAGGAACATCGCGAGGCCAGAAGCACGGTGTTTACCCTGCGTTCGCTGGCGGATTATGATGAGCTGAAAAAACGCAACAGCGCCCGGAGAAAGACGCAGTCGGCCTTTGTGAGGGAACAGCTTTCACCCAACATCCGCGAGCAATCCAACGGGGAAAGCGCAAGCTTCTATTTTAAGCAGCGCCTGAAAGAGGATGCGCTGTACCTGTTGGATGAACCGGAAAACAGCCTTTCCCCGGAAAAACAGATGGCGCTTGCGAAGTATATTGAGGACAGCGTCCATTACATGGATTGCCAGCTGGTGATATCCACACATTCGCCGTTTCTGCTGGCACTCCGGGGAGCAAAGATTTACGATCTGGACGCGCGGCCTGTGGATATCAAACCGTGGATCGCGCTGGACAACGTGCGCAGATACAGGGCGTTTTTTGAAGACCACCGGGACGAATTCGAAAGGAAAGAGTAAATTCCCGGAACAGAAAAACAGGGCCTATCTTTCGATGAAGCCCTGCTTTTGTTATCAGTTGCGATAAGTGCGGTCGTAAGCCGAGTTCTGTCGTTGGACGATCATCTATCTAGCCCGCGCGTTACCGCGCGGTTCCAGCGATCTCTTCGGAAGCACGGCGGGCCGCCGTATCGCTTCCATTCGGATCTTGCATCGGGTGGGGTTTACATCGCGCTTTCGTTGCCGAAACGCGGGTGAGCTCTTGCCTCGCCTTTCCATCCTTACCTCCGGGCTTGCGCGCGGGGGCGGTTTCTTTCTGTTGCACTTTCCTTGAAGTCGCCTTCACCGGCCGTTAACCGGCACCTTGCCCTGTGATGCTCGGACTTTCCTCATAACTGCGTTACGCGATCGCCTGGCCGCCTTATCGCCGCATCAGAATAGCATGTTTCCGCCGGCGTGTCAACGGCACGGGGGCCGACGGAACCCGTGGAAAAATAAGGCCTGTCGCTGGAAAAATGCGTTTGCATCGCCCATCACTCTGTTGTATAATAACCGTGTGTTTGCATTGCGCTTTCAATGCCGAGGAGGAAACAGATGATGGCTACCACAGAAAACGAGCGCGCAGGGATGTACCGGCAAAACCCGTTTGTTTTTTATCTACGGATACTGCTTTATATGTTTATTGCATTCGTAATGCGCGTGATCGCCCTCCTTCCGCTGGGGGCGCTGTTTGTGTTTGAGGCGGAGTCGCCGTGGCGCTGGCTGGCGCTGCTTACCCCTGTGCTGCTGCTGTTTATCATCCTTCCGTTGCGGTTCAGTTTTGCCCGTGCGCTGGCGCGGAGCAAAGGCAACTTTTCGCTGCGCAAATCATTGTATATGGACGATTATGGTGAAAAGCTGGGCGAAAGCGTGCTGCACGCCCTGCACATCATTAAGTGGGCGATCCCGCTCATCCTGATGCTGGGCGTCGGATATTACTTTTATAATAACGTTGACCTGATCACCCTGCTCAACGACCTGAGCGTTCTGGGGGCGGGCGTAGTAACGGTGCTTGCGTGGATCGCCAATATTTTTATCGGCATCTTTGGGGGCGAACAGATCATCCCCAACGGCGATCTGATGGAAGGCATCTACACGGTGATGGCGGTCTATGGCTTGGGCGTGCTGATCCTCATTTGGGGTATAGTGCGCAACGGCGCCTTCCGTTACATCTGGGCTGTTGCGGATGCGATGGACAAAGATCCTCACGCCGAAGCGCGCCGCAGGCTGCGCGACCGCCGCTGGAAGCAGCTTGGCGTGGCTTTCATCAATCTGGTGCTGTGGGCTCCCGCCTTATATATTACCTTTTCAACGCTCAAGGGCGTACTCGGCAGTTTGTCCGATGCGTTTTTCACTGTTCTCAGCACGCATACGCTGGATCTTCCGGAGCTCGGCGGCGCGGTGGGCCCGCTGCTCTTTGCGTTCTTTGTGTGCTACATGCCGTTGCTGCCGCTTCGCAGAATCGTAACGGCAGCCTTTGCGGTACGGCCGGGGAAAGGCGTTCCGCCCATGCCCTCTGCGCATGCGACGGAAAATCCGGTCAATACCTATCCGGATGAAGTAACGACGTCCGGAACGCCGGAGCCGCTGAACCGCGGCAGAGCCAGGACCTGAGCATGGCTCTTATCCGGCTGGATAAACTGATTGCCCAAAGCGGCGAACATACCCGCAGCGAAGCGGCAAAGCTGATTCGCTCCGGCACGGTTACGGTGGATGGACAACCGGTTCGCGATCCGTCCGCGAAGCTGGATGCCGGGCAAGCCGGGGTACTGCTGAACGGACAGCCGGTGAACGGCGGCCCGTTTCGGTATGTAATGTTCCATAAACCGGCTGGCATATTGACCGCAGCACGCGACCGAAACGCGCAAACAGTGATGGACCTGCTGCCCGAGGCGCTGAAACGGCGCAAGGTGATGCCGGTAGGGCGGTTGGATAAGGATACGACGGGACTGCTGCTGCTGACCAACGACGGTGAGCTGGCGCACAGGCTGCTTGCTCCCGGACGGCACGTTTGGAAGGAATATATCGCCACGGTGGACGGGCCGTTGACCGAGGAAGATACGGAAGCTTTCGCCTCTGGCATGGAGCTTTCCGATTTTACCGCGAAACCGGCGAAACTCCGGGTGCTGGAGAACGGCGCGGAGCAAAGCCGGGCGGTGGTGCTGCTGTCGGAGGGCAAGTTTCATCAGGTGAAGCGAATGTTTGCGGCGCGCGGGCGCGAGGTGCTTGCGCTTCACCGGCAGGGTTTCGGGCCGCTTCAGTTGGATGTTTCCGTAGGCAACTGGCGCGAACTGAGCGCAGATGAATTATCCGCCCTGCGTTTAGCGGCAGAGGGGAAAGAAAGGAACACATGACCGACCATTACTTTACGCCGTCGCCGCAAAGCGAGCATCATCCTGCAACGTTTGATACGCAATACCGGGGGCAGCGACTGACGTTTGTTACGGACAGCGGAGTATTTTCCCGGACGGGGATGGACAAGGGCACGCAAACGCTGCTGGATGCCCTGCCGCCGACGGTGAACGGCCAGGTGCTGGATATGGGCTGCGGTTACGGCGCATTGGGCGTGAGCCTGAAAAAGGCTTTTCCTTCGTGCAGCCTTACCATGGCGGATATTAACGAACGGGCCGTGGCGTTGGCCGCGGAAAACGCGAAGCAAAACGGCATAACGGCGGTTACCCTGCAAAGCGACGGGTTTACGGCGCTCGCGGGCCGTACCTTTGACCTGATTGCCCTGAACCCGCCGATTCGCGCCGGGAAAAAGGTGATCTACCGTCTTTTTGCGGACGGAGCCGCGGCGTTGAACAATAGCGGCGCGATGATCATCGTTATCCGCAAGCAGCAGGGCGCTCCGTCTGCGAAGGTCTATCTGGAGACGCTTTTCCGTAAAGTGGAGATTATCGACCGAAGCGGCGGATATTGGGTGCTCTGGTGCAGCGTGCCCACCGTATAAAAAATGAATGCAGCAATGAAAGAGAAGGATAATATGAACCGCTACGATGCCGCTTATTTCAGCGAACCGATCGACCGATGTGGAACCCATACATATAAGTGGGATATGCTTCAAGCGAAGGAAGGACGGGAGCTGCTGCCCGTGTGGGTGGCGGATATGGATTTCCGTTGCGCGGAGGAAGTGACGGCGGCGGTTGTCCGCCGTGCGAAGCATCCGGTATACGGCTATACCGAACAGCCTGATTCGCTGACGGAAGCCATGCTTGACTTTATGAAGCGCCGCCATGGCGTATCGCTTGCCAAGAAACAGCAGCTGACACTGCCGGGCGTGGTGCCGGGCCTTCGGATCGCGGTGCAGACGTTTACGGAGGTGGGCGACGGCGTGCTGGTGCAACCGCCGGTTTATGGCCCGTTTTTCGATTCGATTACCCAAAACGACCGTAGGCTTGTGGAAAATCCGCTGATTCCCGATGAGGCGGGCCGATACCATATGGATTTGGAAGGCATGGAAACAGCTTTCCGAAGCGGCGTGAAGCTCGCGCTGCTGTGCAACCCGCACAACCCCGTTGCACGCGCATGGACACGTGAGGAGCTGCAAAGCGTCTATTCTCTTTGCAAGCGGTATGGCGTGATGCTTGTGGCAGACGAAATCCATCAGGATTTTGTATATGAGAGCGGCGCGTTTGTCAGCGCCGTAACGCTGGATGAGAGCGCGGATGCAAAGATCGTCGTGCTCACCAGCGCAGGAAAAACCTTCAACCTTGCGGGATTACAGCAGGGAGTGCTGTTTACGCGCAACCAACAAGCCAAACAGGCGATGGAGAAGGCCATGTGCGACGCGGGCGTCGCCTCGGGGAATATCTTCGCGCTCACGGCAACCGAAGCGGCCTACCGTTGGGGTGAAGACTGGCTGAACGGTTTGCTGGCTTATCTGGCCGATGCGCATATTCTGCTGAAGGAAGCGCTGGCCGAAAAGCTTCCGGACGCGGTGATGAGTCCGCAGGAAGCGACATTCCTTGCCTGGATCGATCTGCGCGCCTACGGCTTTACAACCGCTGAACTGATGCGGCGCACGCATGAGCAGGGAGTGGCGCTCTCGCCGGGAACTTTCTTCAGCAAAACGCTGGGCGAAGGGTTTCTGCGTTTCAATTTCGGTTGCCCACACAGCCAGACAATTGAAGCGGTCGAACGCTTAGCCAAAGCAATACGAGCATACTGAACGACGGATTATCTTGGAGGAAGCAACGTGGATAACTTACACCAAATCATCGACGAGAGCCAAACGGAACTGATTGAAACGTTAAAACGGTGGATCAGCAAACCCAGCGTGAAAAGTGCCGCGGAAGCGGACGCGCCTTTCGGAGCCCAGGTAAAGCTGGCCCTGGAAACAGCGCTTGCGGACGCGCAGGCGATGGGGTTTGATACCCGCAATTTCGATAATTATGCCGGAGATGTGCGCATGGGGCCGACGGGTGTTGACCCGTTGGGGATTCTGGTTCATCTGGACGTGGTGCCGGTCGGCGACGGCTGGACGATGGAACCCTTTGCCGGCACAGTGGAGGAAGACCGGGTGATCGGCCGCGGGACGAGCGACGACAAGGGCCCGGCGGTGGCTGCCTTGTTTGCCATGAAGGCGATCCAAAAAGCGGGGATACCGCTGAAAAGGGAAGTTCGCCTGATTTTCGGTTGCGACGAGGAAAGCGGTTGGGAGGATATCGCGTATTATCAAGCGCATTGCGATATGCCTCGCACAGGCTTCAGCCCGGATGCGAGCTATCCGGTTATCAACACTGAAAAAGGGATGCTCGTGATGGAACTGCACGGCAAGCCTGCGGAAGATGGACTGAAAGTGTTGAAAATGGCCGTTGGGGAACGGCACAATGTGATCCCCGGCATCGCGACCGCGCTGATTGAAAGCGACCCTGACGAATGCGCGCGCATCAACCGGCTGGCGAAGGAAATGACACTCAACGTGACGGCGGTACCGGCTGAGGGCGGCGTAAAGCTTACGGCTATGGGCACGCTCGGACATGCGGCGTACCCCGAAGCCGCGCGCAACGCGTTGGGTGAATTGCTGCTGATGCTGCGGGCCCTGGGCGTGACGGGTGGGCTGAAAACGCTCGCGGACACCATCGGCGTGGAATACGACGGCCAGAGCCTGGGCGTTTCCTGCCGTGACGATACCAGCGGTGCGCTGACCTGCAATTTAGGCGTGCTCCGTTATGATGAAAATGGGCTGTACGCGGTATTGGATTTCCGTTATCCCCTGCTGGCCAACAGCGATCGGATCAGCCAGACTGTGAAAGATACGGTGGCGCCTACGGTTGAAGCTGTGGTGGTAAGCGTGAAAGCACCGCACCATGTGGCGCCCAACAGCGAACTGGTAACGGCATTGCTGGACGCTTACCATGATGAAACGGGGCGCACCCGCGAGTGCATCTCCACCGGCGGGGGCACGTATGCCCGTTGCCTGGCGGAGGGCGTGGCGTTTGGCGCGACCTTCCCCGAGGATGACGATGTGGCTCATCAGGCGAACGAGTTTATCCTGATTAAATCGCTGATGCAAACCGTTAACATTTTAGCCCGCGCTATCGTAATGCTCGCGGGCGCGGAATTACCAACCGACTAATAAAGGCCGTTGCCGACGGCAGGGCCTGATCCGGAGGCAATATGAGACTGGATAAATTTCTGAAGGTTTCCCGTATTATCAAACGCCGCACGGTCGCCAACGAGGCGTGTGCGGGTGGGCGCGTAAGCCTGAACGGCCGCACGGCTAAGCCCGGCGCGGAGGTGAAGGCGGGAGATGAAATGGAGATCCGCTTCGGGAACCGGATCGGACGGTATCGCATTCTGGCCGTGCAGGCAACTGTGCGC
>JAQVGE010000051.1 GCA_028696935.1 Minisyncoccota bacterium
CCAGAGGACCTTTCAAAAAATATTTCCGGCGAAGTTATTTTATTCAAAGATTCACCTAGTGCTTTTTGGATGCATTTTGCAATTCCAAAT
This sequence comes from Minisyncoccota bacterium, assembly GCA_028696935.1. The sequence goes on from JAQVGE010000051.1 coordinate 91, forward strand.
TTATCAATATTTTCGGACGAAACAAAAGAAACTGCGAAATCACAATTCCCTTTTTCTTTTTCTTTTTTTAAAAATTCATACCAAATTTCTCTTTGCTTTTTAGAAAGTTTCTTTGAGTCCCGAAGTTTCGGTAATTTAAATTCATAATTGGTAATTGGTAATTCGTAGTCTGTCGGTACTACAAAGGATGCAACACAAACAGGCCCCGCAATTGGCCCTCTTCCAACTTCATCTATTCCAACCTTATATTTAATATTTATATCTTTTTTCATAAAAAATTTTATTTTGTCTATATAGAGCAATTATATCTTATCTGTTATACTATTGAAATGACATCCAAATTCATACATCTACATACTCACTCTCATTATTCCCTGCTAGATGGGCTATCAAAAATTCCCGATATGGTTAAAAAATGTAAAGAAAATGGAATGGAGGCACTTGCTATTACTGACCATGGAAACATGTATGGAGCAATTGAATTATACAAAGAAGCTAAAAAAGCTGGGATTAAGCCAATTATTGGCGTTGAAGCTTATATTGCAGAAAGAGGCCGAAAAGACAAAGAGCCTGGCGTTGATAATAAAAGATATCACCTAACTCTTTTAGCAAAAAATAGACAAGGTTATAAAAACCTAATGCATTTAGTTAGTTTAGCTAACCTCGAGGGTTATTATTATAAACCACGAATGGATAAAGAAATTCTCCGAGAGAACAGTGAAGGAATAATATGTCTTTCTGGTTGTATGGGTAGTCAACTATCTCAAGCCGTCTTAGCAAACAACCAAGAAAGAGCTGAAAAATTAATTAGAGAACATCAAGAAATATTTGGTAAAGAGAATTATTTTCTTGAGGTTCATTCTCATCCTGACGTAGAGAATGATAAAAAACTTCGAGATGGAATAGTTGCCCTCGGAAAAAAATTTAATATTCCAATTGTTGCAGGACAAGATTCTCATTATTTATGTAAAGAAGATCACGACGCCCATAATACTCTTTTGGCAGTAAATACTGGAATTATTGATACTAAAGAAGGCACGAAATTCGAATTCTCAGATGATGATTTTTCTCTAATTGATGAAAAAACGGCTCGGGAATATTTTAAAGATACACCAGAAGCTATTGATAATACTTTAATGGTTTCAAGATTGTGTGAAGATTATGACTTAGAGCTAGGAACAGCCTTTTTCCCTGATTTCCCTATTCCCCAAAATACTACTGCTGATGAAATGCTTCGAGATTTAGTTTATAAAGGATTCGAATTTAGAAAACTTCCCCAAAACAAAGAATACACCGACAGACTTGATTACGAACTTGGAATTATAAAACAAAAGGGTTATCCGACTTATTTTTTAGTTGTAGCAGACCTATTGAAACATGCTCGTGAAAATGAAATTTTAACCAATATTAGAGGTTCTGTGGCTGGTTCTTTAACAACTTATCTCCTTGGAATTACTAATGTTGATCCTATTAGTTATAAATTACCCTTTGAAAGATTTTTAAATCCCGAAAGACCATCTTTACCTGATATTGATATGGACTATGCTGATAACCGTCGAGATGAAATAATCGCTTATGCTAAAGAAAAATATGGTGAAGACAAGGTTGCTCAAATAGGTACCTTTGGAACAATGATGGCCAAGGGTTCTGTCAGAGACGTAGCTCGGGCTCTTGGTTATCCATATAATGTTGGTGACCGAATATCAAGTATGATACCTCTAGGCTCTCAAGGAATGCCCATGACAATAGATCATGCGATGGAGTTAGTTCCTGAGTTAAAAGATGCATACAAAAAAGAAGCTGACACAAAGAGAATTATTGATTTAGCAAAAAAGATGGAAGGTTGTGTCCGACACATCTCTGTCCATGCAGCGGGGGTTGTTATTGCCCCAAAACCACTTTATGAATTTACTCCAATTCAATATGACCCTAAAGGTGGTAATATTATCACTCAATACGATATGTATAGTATTGAAGATGCGGGTTTACCTAAATTTGATTTTCTTGGAATTAGAAACTTGGCTATCTTAGCTAATGCCATTAAGCTTGTTGAAAAGATCCATCATGTAAAAATAGACCTCGACAACATTCCTTTAGATGATAAAAAAACTTTTGAATTATTAACTAAAGGAGAGACAAGTGGTTTATTTCAATTAAATGGTTCTGGAATGACTAGATATCTAAAAGAACTAAAACCTTCCACAATCCATGACATTAATGCTATGGTTGCCCTTTATCGTCCAGGACCAATGGAATCGATTCCAGAGTATATAAAACGAAAACATAACCCAAGATTAGTAACATACCTAGACCCTCGATTAAAAGATATTTTGGATCAATCTTTTGGAGTTATTACTTATCAGGACGATGTGATGATGATAGCAATTAAGCTTGCTGGATATTCTTGGCTTGAAGCTGATAAACTCCGTAAAGCTATGGGTAAAAAAATCCCAGAAGTCATGGAGGCTGAAAAAACCAAACTAATTGATGGTTTAATAAAAAATGGCACAACTAAGAAAAAAGCTGATGAAATTTGGTCTTTAATAGAGCCTTTTGCCGCTTACGGATTCAATAAAGCTCATGCTGCTAGTTATGGCCGAGTAGCCTATCAAACAGCCTATATGAAAGCAAATTATCCGGTCGAGTATATGACCGCAATTATGACAGCTGAATCTGGCGATGTGGAAAAAGTTGCTGAAATAGTTCATGAATGTGAAAAGATGAAGATAAAGGTTTTACCTCCAAATGTAAATGAGAGTTTTGGTGGTTTTACTGTTGTAAATGGCTCTGATAAACAAACTGATAGGACAATTAGATTTGGGTTATATACTATTAAAAATTTAGGGAAAGATATTGCTGATGCGATTATTGAAGAACGTAAAATTAGGGGTGAATATAAATCTTTGGAGGATTTCTTTGAAAGAATTGACCACAAAAATTTAAACAAAAAATCTGTTGAAGCTTTAACTAAATCTGGGGCAATGGATGATCTTATAGAACATCGTAATATAATTCTTGGGAACCTAGAAAAAATACTAGCTTTCAATAAAGAGGTTAAGAGTAACAGTTCCCAAAATTCACTTTTTGGAGATATTGGAGGTATTATAACGAAACTATCTCTTGAACCACAAGAAAGAGTCGAAACTAAAGATAAATTAGCTTGGGAAAAAGAATTACTCGGTTTATATATTTCAGGTCATCCCTTAGATATTCATAAGGAAAAAATTGAAAAATTATGTACTTTGATTAAGAAGATTAAAAAGGAAATTAAACCAGGGATGCCGGTAACGGTTGCTTGTATCATAGATGATATCAGAGTGGTTATGACAAAAAACAATAGCAGAATGGCTTTCTTAAAAATATCCGATTACTCAGATAGTATAGAAGCTGTTGTTTTCAGTAAGTTATATGAAACAAGTAAAGAATTCCTAATCAAAGACAATATTATCGCCCTACAAGGCAAAATAAGCGAGCGAAATGGCGAAAAAAGTATTGTGATAGATAATCTAAAAAAGATTTAAAAAAACAAAACACCTCATTTTTTAAATGAGGTGTTTTGTTTAAATTTCACTAGTTAGATTAATCATTTCCATAATCTTCATAACCTGTTTAGAATAACCAGGAATAATGTGATCAGGATTATATTTCTTTAAAATTTGTTCAGTGGTCATTCCAGTTTTATAATATTTAGAATTAGGATTATTACCACTAAGCGTCATCGAAATAAATTCAATAGATTGATCAACTGATTCAAATCCAATTTTGCATGAACCCCACCCAAAATTGTTATTTGGAGCCTTGGGATTTTTACAAGAGAATTTACCGCCAGTTGTCTCTCTCATCGCAATCGATGGCAAAAGTCTCCAATCAAGATTATTTTTTTCAGCTTCTAGAACGAATTTCATCCCATAGCCTTCAAGTGGAGCATTATTTTTTTTAAAAAAACTATCAATCAAATCTGCTTTTTGTTTACGGTTTACTTCTTCTTGCGTTGTTATCGCAGAATTTTCTTCCGTAACGGATAGAGGTATTATTGTCTGGTCAAGGATTGAACTAACTCCAGAGAGTGGCATAGCCACAGCTAACATCGGAATTGCAATTATTGACTGTAAATACCTTATAATTTTCTGTTTCTTCATAATTGACAGTTTTGCTCTGTCAAACTCCTTGGTAGTACTTTGGATTATTAATCCAAATGAAAAAGCCCTTATACACTATCTTTTACTGATAACATATTTGGACTTGCTAGAATACTATCACAAAGAATTATAAAAGTCAATACTTAGAACATATTTTGCCGTGTCGTCAAACACAAAAAACCCTTATAAAATAAGGGTTTTTTGTGTTTTAGATGTTGACATAAAAATTAAAAAATTGTCTAATAACCCATAAAAATAAGGGTTTTTTAATTTTTGAAAATAAATCTCAAAAATATCCTTAATTTATAATATATTTTATATGTTAGATCTAATTTATTTTCCGTGACAATGTTTGTATTTTTTACCTGAACCACAATGACATGGATCATTTCTTCCAATCTTTGGGCTAGCTCTTCTTATTGTCGCTTGGCTAGTGTCATCGCTTGAACTTAAAATTAATTCAGGTTTTTCTTCTTCAACCTGAACAGTCTTTCTCTCTGAGACATCTACATTGATTGTTTTAATAAGAGAGAAAACTTGTTCCCTAAAAGCAATCTCCATTTCTCGGAAAAGACGGAGTCCTTCTTTTTTATATTCAACCAAAGGTTCACGTTGACCATAAGCTCTAAGATTAACTGATGACCTCGTATACTCCATCGTCTCTAAATGTTCAATCCAGAGAGTGTCAGTTGTGTAAAGAGCAATCCTTCTCACTGTTTCGTAAAAGACGGTATCGCCAAGCCCTGCTTTTTTTTCTTTTATTACTTCTTCCAAGTCTGGGTATTCTTTTGTTAAATCTAGAAGAAACTTTTCGATCTGTTCATAGTCACCAGAAAGCATTACCCGTCGTCTATCATAAACTGTTTTACGCTGATGATTCATCACATTGTCATATTCAAGAGTGTGCTTTCTAGAGTCAAAATGAAAACCTTCAATTTTTGCTTGAGCCCCTTCTAGTGTGTTTGAAATAAATTTATTATTAATAGGTTGGTCTTCAGGAATTCCAAGTTTACCCATCATATTTTTGATTCTATCAGATCCAAAAATACGCATTAAATCATCTTCAAGAGAAACATAAAATTGAGTTTCTCCTGGGTCACCCTGACGACCAGAACGACCTCTTAACTGATTATCAATTCTTCTTGCTTCGTGACGTTCTGTTCCAACAACAAACAAACCACCTAACTCTTTTACTTTTTCATATTTTTCTTTATCAAAAGGTATTCCCCCTAATTTAATATCAACCCCTCTTCCGGCCATATTTGTCGCAACAGTTACTGATCCAAGGCGTCCAGCATTGGCGACAATCTCACCTTCTCTTTCGTGATTCTTTGCGTTAAGTACAGTATGAGGGATACCTGCTCGTGTTAAATAAGCAGAAATAAGTTCGTTTTTTTCAATAGAGACTGTTCCCACTAAAACAGGTTGGCCTTTTTTGTTTAATTCTTTTATTTTAGCCGTTACCGCTTCAAGCTTTGCTTTTTCTGTTTGATAAATTAAATCATTGTGATCTTTTCTTTGAATTGGTTTATTGGTTGGAATTACTAAGACCTCAAGTCCATAAACTTTAAAAAACTCTTCTTTTGAGGTTTCAGCTGTCCCTGTCATTCCAGAAAGTTTTTCATAGAAGCGAAAATAGTTTTGGAAAGTAATAGAAGCAACAGCTCTTGTTTCTTTTTCTATCTTCACACCCTCTTTAGCCTCAATAGCTTGATGTAAACCTTCACTCCATCGACGTCCGGGCTGCAATCTCCCTGTAAAAGAATCGACAATTATAACTTCCCCATCTTTAACCACATAATCTTTATCATTCTCGTATAAAGCCCGAGCCTTGACTGCTGTTTCTAAATGGTGAACATACTTAATTCCCTTCTCGGTATAAATATCAGAAATTCCTAACAACGTTTCTGCTTGAGTAATTCCATGATCAGTCAAAGAAATTGCTCTTAATTTCTCATCAACCTCATAATCTTCATCTTTTTTTAATTGTTTAGCAATGTTAGCAAAAGTATAATAAAGATCTTCTGATTCTTCTGCTTGAGAGGAAATAATTAGAGGGGTCCTTGATTCATCTATCAAAATAGAGTCAACCTCGTCCACGATTGAATAATAGTGTCCTCTTTGAACAACATTATTTATATTGTTGGCTAAATTATCTCTTAGGTAATCAAAACCAAATTCATTATTTGTCCCATAAGTAATATCACAGGCGTAAGCCTCTTTCCTTGTACTAGGACGCAAGAATTCATATTGAACTTTAAAAGAATTCAATTCATTGTCTTCGTCTTCTTTGTCTTGATGAGTTGGGTCATAAATAAAAGAAGTGTTTTGGGAATTAACAACCCCACAACTTATTCCTAACATTGAAAAAATAGATCCGTTCCAAACAGCGTCACGACGAGAAAGATAATCATTCACGGTAATGATATGAACCCCTTTACCAGTTAAAGCATTTAGGTATGCGGGCATTGTTGCAACCAAAGTCTTTCCCTCTCCTGTTCTCATCTCAGCGATATTTCCTTTATGAAGAGTAATTCCACCAATAAGCTGAACGTCGTAAGGTCTTTCACTCCTAGTCCTCCAAGCAACTTCTCTAACTAGAGCAAAAGCTTCAGGCAAAATATCGTCTAAGGTTTCTCCTTTTTTTAATCTTTCCTT
>JAQVGE010000052.1 GCA_028696935.1 Minisyncoccota bacterium
CAACTAGCTGCTCAAAGTCATTATCTTAAATTGTTGTAATTTATTTCGCCAAATATAAAGTGTTGTCTAAGACATATTTAAATATCGCTAGCAATTCAGTTAATGAATCTTTTATTATATCGAAATCCTTAAAGACTGCCTTTCCTCTATGTGCAGAATTACATCGAACTTGATAATAGTAATCTATTGAACTCTTCGGATTACCAGGATTGAGCTTTTTGTAATTTAATTGGTCTACACTTACTATAACTCTCTCACTTTTAACATACGTTTTAAGCCCCTCAACAAATGATTCTTCATCAGCTAGATACTTAACTTTTTCACTTGGCTTTCCCCCGAAATAATATCTTAAATTGGCATACCTTTCTATAATACTCCAAAGAAATACATATGCCATTTGTAATCTGAAAATCACATTATAGTCCCCAAAACGAAAGACCGAATTGTTTTCCAATATACTTTCTATTTCCTTTAAGCCGTATTTAAACAAGGGATCTTCCTTCCCGTCCCAAGTCGATTCTTCTAAACTTACACTCCCCCGTACAGGTCTTTTTCCTACCAATACATTAGAATTCACTTTATCATTAACTTTAATTGTATCCCATTTATATACTTTATCTGGTTCTATATCAATTATCCTATTATAGGCATCTCTTTCTCGACCCTCTATAAAATGAATTAGAGTACCTCTAACATTAATTCTACCTTGGCTTGGGTTAAATAGTGGTAATCCATCTCTTTCCTTAAAAGAGCCCGTAACATAGCCATCCTCTGCTCTATAAACAAAATCCTTTATTCTTGGGAAGGCTAGTTGCCCGGGTTTGAAAATACCATAGGCGAAAAAGGGTAAAGCTATATCCTGAGGCTTTTTCATTGCAATATCATTCCTCTCGCAGTATTTGTAACAGTCAGAAGGAGTTTTTCTAAATCCCCAGTTCCATTGTTCTTGTCTATATAATCCAAAGCAGATTGTGCAAGTGCACCATAAAATTCGAATTCTCACTTGAGGTATTTTTAGGAATATAATAACTGTTATATCTTGTTATAAAAATCTCGTCAAACCCTTGAAAATACTAAACTTTTCATGGGTGTCCTCTCCGTCACATCTTGTATCGTGTTATATCGTTTTACCCTTGGTTATGACCTCTGATAAGGGAAAAAACAAGGGAAAGAAAATCCGGTAACAACTTATAACAAATTATAAAAATGGCAGTTGGAATTGGATGAGATGCTTTTAATTCAATTACAGGAAAGGACAGATAAGATGAGATTAATATACGTAGAATATAACCCACAGACAAACAGTATTGATGTATCCACATTTGAGAATTACATATTACGGATTGATTGTAATAAGGCTGAGGACGGATTAATAACAGCACCCTGCTCGCAGAATTCTTTGAATGCATTAGCAATAGATGAGCCATTGGAGTATGTTCGGCTTGCCTTAGATGGAGAAATGCAGGCGTGGGTAGATGCGATTGATAGTCTGGAAGTTTGGTAAATTCAATCAGTGGCTATTCTAAAAAATGCTTGTAGAATAACGGAATCAGATATGATAGAATAAGAGAAAAATTTCAGGTTTCATCATTAAATTATAATTAGGTAATTATTAATGTTTTTTCATAAAAAGAGCTACAGTAATGTGGTTCTTTTTGTTTGTGTTGAAAAATGTCTTGACAAAATGCATAATTTGATTTAATCTGACTAAAAGAACCGAAATGGTCAAAAAGGGGAAGATAATGCCTAAGATATACTCTAAAGAAGAGAAAAAGCAGATTATTCAAAGGTTAAAAGAGGAAGCCAACATCCTTATGCAGGAAAAGGGCGTGAAAAAAACCACAGTAGATGAGCTGGTGAAGAGAGTTGGAATTCCTAAGGGGACATTCTATCTGTTTTATCCAAGTAAAGAAATGTTGCTTTTTGATGTGGCTCAAGATTTTCATGAACAAGTAGACGAACATATGACAAATGGTGTCTATAAGATTATTCAAGATAAAAAAATGTCTATGGATGCGTTAGATTTCTCGGGTTGTGTGGATGAACTCACAGATTTAATACTTTGTGCCATGGAGATAACATACAATTCGTGCTTGAAAGTTCTTCTTAATCCAGACTCGATGGCGTTGGTTTTATCGAAACTTCCGGATGATGTATTGACAAAGCACAGAGAAAATGACAGTGATATAGGAGAGGGAATGTTTAAGGAGCTTGCAATGAAAAGAAACTTAAATGTGCAGGCTTTATCAGGAGCATTTATGATGATTATTTTCGGTGGGATGTATAAGAGAGAGATTGGAGAAGAAAACTGGAAGGACAGTATGCGAATTGCAATTAAGGGAATCGTTTTGCAGTTAGTAGGATAAAAGTTGCACTATTGGTGGAAAGGGGATATAAATATATGACTGAGAAGTTTGCACATAAGAGTACCGAATGTACGAAAAAAATATATGCATGGGAACCATGGTTCTTTTTATTTTTCGGTGTATTTCATTTGCATAGAATTTGGGCTTTAATAGATAGAGAATCCTATGCTTCGTTTTGGTTGGGAATAATGGAAAATAAAGGGATTGAATATTTTGTGATTATGGGAGTACTTGCTGCATTATGCATTCTCGGAATTGTTACATTTATCAAAAATCAAAAGAGCAATTATTGGTGGCGATGGATATACATATTTGGTGGCAGTTATGTCCTATTTGATTTATTTGCAATTGCAACCGGAATGATGTTTTGGAGCAGGTTGTTACAAATGATGTTTGATACAACCTCATCCTATTGGAACGTTATTTGGTTATTCTTTATTATTCTTGGTGGATGTGTATTTGTTTTGGGACTTCAACTGTTCAGAAGTATGAAAAGATTGGAGAAATAATATGGGTACATACAAATCTGAAAAAGGGAAAGCAGCAATTTTAGCTCTGTATGATGAACAGCTTAGCAGAATCAAATGTCCATATAAAGATATTTGGGTTAACACCACATTTGGAAAAACACATCTTATTGAAACCGGCAATATGAGCGGAGAGCCGTTGCTGGTTTTTCACGGGGGTAACGCAACTACTGCATATAATCTTTTGGCTTTGGATTTTCTGATGGAGGATTATCATATTTATGCGGTTGATATCATTGGACATCCTGGAAAGAGTGCCGAAAACTGTTTGTCATCCAAAGGATATGATTATGGTGAGTGGACAAGTCAGGTAATTACGGAATTGGGTTTTGACTCGATTTCATGTTGTTCGGGTTCGTTTGGCGCAGGTGTACTTGCAAAAACAATGTGTGTTTCTCCTGAAAAAATCAAAAGGGCATTATTGTATGTTCCTTCGGGAATAAAGAATGCACCAGCAATAAATAGCATGAGTATGATGTTGCCGATGATTATGTACTGGATTACTCATAAAGATAAATGGTTAAAAAAGACAATGCTCCCGATTGCTATTACAGAAGATAATATAACGGATGACTTATATTAAACGGCGAAATTGAGTATCTGTCATGCAAAAGTAAAAACAGGGATGCCAAGCAATGTAGATGGAGCTTTGATGAAGAAGTGCAATGCACCGACTCTGGTTATGGCGGCAGAAAAAGACTGTTTATTTCCGGGCAAAGGTGTAATCAAAAGAGCAAAAGAGATTATTCCTAATTGCACCACTTACTTAATTAAAGGACGAGGCCATATGAATATTATGACAGATGCTGAAAAGGAAATGATCAGGGTGTTTTTGAAATCATAGGATTATTTGAAGTTTCCTATCTATGAAGAGGTGATAATGTACAATGGGTAAATTTGTATATAAGAATAAAGAATGTATGGATAAGATGCATGAATTTTATGATAAAGCTCTTAATTCATTGAATATTAATTATGAAGAGCAGTATATTGGTACCACGTTCGGCAAAACCCATGTGTTGATAATTGGAGATACGAAAAAGAGAAAAATGATTACTTTGCATGGTGGAAACGGTATTTCGCCTTTGAATATTAGAATTTTTATACCACTTTTAGAAGAATATTGCATTATTGCACCTGATGTTATAGGAATGCCGGGAAAGTCAGAACCATATCGTAATTTAGATACGAATAAAGATGATTATGGATTATGGCTTGGTGAAATAATGGATAATATGAATTTGATGAAATGCTTATTTGCAGTTTCATCCTATAGTGCTGCAATGTTATTGTCTTTTGCAAAAATATATCCGGATAGAATTGAAAAGGCATTACTATTGGTTCCTTCCGGGATAGCACATGGAAAAATAATGCCAATGATTAGTAAAATGGTAGTACCATTTATGAAGTATTACATAAAGCCCGATACAGAAACATTAAAAATTGTCTTGGAGACAATGGTGACAGAAAGTGATGACTTGTGGTGCGAATTTCTTGATATTATGATGTCGTCTTATAAGATGGAAATGCGTCCTCCCAGAGAATTTTCCCAAAAAGAACTAAAGAATTTTAATGCAGATATTATTCTGTTTGCATCTGAAGATGATATTTTCTTCCCGGCATCAAAGGTATTTGCAAAGGCAACGTTATTATTTACCGGCAATTGTAAGATGATAGAAATTAATAGTAAACATCTACCAGATGAAAAGACGATGAAGTATGTTTGTGAAGAAACAATTGCATTCTTTAATTCGTAGAGAAATATACTGAGATTTAAATTTATCTAACACATGAAACTTCAGTTCTACGCATATTATGAATTTAAAACAGCCTTATCCACTATGTGTGTAGATAAGGCTGTTTTTGAGGTTGTGTGCCGATTATCTCGCCCCTTTATCTCTGTTCTGGTAAGGGCGGTTGGAGTTCTGCCTGTCAGCTTTTTCCTGATACCGCTGTAGCTTTTCGTGCATGGTTTCGGCTTTTGGAGTGGTTTGTTCTCCAAAGTCTTTTTCCAACTTGGCACATTCTTTCTGATATGCGTCTGTGGCACGCTGTGCGGTATAGAATGCTGTGTAGAAATCCTGCACCGTTGCAAATCTGTGTTGGCTGACGATGCCGGATAATCCGGCTTTGAGGCTTCGGATTTCCTCGGTTTTGGTGGCAATCTTGGTTTCAAGTTCCTTTTTCTTGGTAAGCCTTGCAAGTCCCTTTAAATCGCTTAATTCAATTTCCAGTTTTGTCCGTTCACACTCTGCTTCAAAGATAAGACGATTTTGCTTATCAAGAGTAACCTTGATTTTTTGAAGTCTTGGGAAAGCGGCGGCTTCCGGTGGAATAACCGGTCTTGGAGGTATCTGTGGCTTGGGTTGTTCTATAACCTCTGTTTCGAGAACGGTTGCAGTAATGGTGCTTACTGGTGGCTCTGGCTGGGTTATTTCTTCAATAGCCGGAGTTGTAACAACTTCTACGGTGTCATCTGCTTTTATAACAGCCTTGCTACCGTATTCTTTTTCCAAAGCTTCATAAAACAGCTTGTTTTTCAGTTCTCTTGCGGCGGTCAGTACATCATGAATCAGAAGTGCCAGTCGGTTGGTTGCTCCTCGTATGATATTGGCAAGCAGTTCTGGACAGTTGCCCCATACTTTGATGGAGTTACGGATACGGTCTGTGATAAATTCCTTTTTTATCTGCTGTATCTCATACTCCGGCACTTGGCTGACTAAGGCTCGGTCTACTTCGTGATTCCACATCATACGCACCTCATTATCTTTCTTTATCTGTTCCGCTTTGGGATTATTCTTACCGATTTTCTTGGTGGCAAGGTATAATCCGTTTTTATCAAATACATGAAGCTTATTTTTATCGTCCTCTATCAGAAGGTTGATAAGGTCAGTATAGAAGCGTTTCGCTTCATCTAAATAATGCTCCTGCTTGAACAGCTTGTTCTTGGCGGTAAATAAGGTTCGCTCATAGACTTCACCTTTTTTAATTATTTTACAACCCTTACGGACATTACCGCTATCATCCAGTATCTCTTTTTTGGTGCGTACATGCTTTTTCTGTTCGTTGTAGAACATATTGCGTGTTGCAATCTTTTCTATGGGTTCCGGTAACAGTTCCCTTTCCGAAAAGATGAGATGGATATGATAGTTGGTCTTGCGTTTGTTGTGGTGCAGGGCTGAAACGCACTCCACACCATACTTTTCCTTAAAGCGGTTGGTAAATAACTGTAACAGCCTGTCAGGGTCGTACAGGTCAGGGAAAGATTCTGGCAGGGCTATAATAAGTTCTCTTGCCTCGATACATTTTCCCTCTGTACCGCTTTTTAGAAATTCCTGCTGATTAAATCGTGCAAGCTCTGTCCAGTAGTGTCGGTCTGTGGTTTCATAGACCGCATACAGATTCTCCTGCTTGGCATGACTGGATATATAGGTAATCCTGCCACGGACATTGTGGAGCTTGCTCATTTGAATAAATGAATTTCTTTCGATAGTGCTTCCTCCTCTCGTAAATGTTACTTAGGGAAAGAGGTGGAAGGATTATATAAGTGAGTGGATAGCTTAGGCTATCCGGTTACGAACACATCTGCCTTTCGGCAGTAGAAGCTCCCTGCAAGGGCGAAATACCCAGAGTACAAATTGAAGATTTGTGCGAAGGGTGTATTTCGCTCTCAATCGCCGAGGGCTTGCAAAAGAATTGCACTAAGAGGTCTGTACAATTCACTTCAATATGAAATTGTCCCGTAAAATTCCTGCTCCTTTCCCGTAAGTTTTGGTTGATACCAGAGGAAGCACATGATATAATCTATCTGCGTGTAGGTATATCATGGCTTCGGTCTGATACATACCAAAGGGTGGTTTCGTAGGAAGCCACCCTTTTAAGTTACAGCAGTTTTTCGATTAACTGCTTTGACAGTATTCTTATCCCTTAAGTCCC